>JBBQQV010000088.1:0-9235 GCA_038215505.1 Lysobacterales bacterium | reverse complement strand
CGCGCCGCGACGCGGCGAGCCTGCGACCGCCGTTGCGCCGGCAGGCGCAGCGGCCGCGGCGCGACTGCCGGCAGTCTCGCTCGCTGCGCCCAAGGCGCACCCTATTCTCATAGAGCCTAGCGAACGTCCAGGAACTCAGCTCCAGCAATCAAGTTTCGCTTTAGCAGGGCAGGTGGGCCATGCAGCCTTACATTGGCAAGTGTGCGCGGCATTTCACCTAGACCAGGATCTAGCAGAACTGACTCGGTACATCCACCGACGCGGCCGGTCCATTCGGGAGCTGCACTACCGGCTCGTTCAGCCAGAAGCTCAGTAATCGCGGCCGCGACCGTCAGTTCGCGGGCGCAAAGATTGGCAGGAAATGGCAACTGACTCCAGTCGAGCTGAGCACGCTTGGCGTCTGCCGCCCATTGCCGCGCAGCCAACAGATCACCATGTGTGAGCGCGCGGACCAGATCATTCAGCTCCATACAGCGCCTCCCACAGATCCTCGAATGCCTAGGCCGCTTTGCCCTGCTGGGGCGTTGGCACCAAAGGCAGTACTGCCTGCCAGACGCCTAGTTTGTCGCGCGGCAAATGCGATAGCAGCAGGCGCGCATCCGCGCGGTCAATCGCGTCCCTCCAAGCCGCAAGCTTCATCGCCAGCAGCTGCGCCGTTGACGGCGCGCGCGCCACCAGCGCGGCGGACTGATAGAGCACCTCGCCCACAGTGAGGCCAACCAAGTAACCCTTCGCCGCATCGTTCAACCAGTCGATTGGCAAGCCCAACTGCTCGGCGACCTCACCTGCCGCCCGCCGAATGATGGCGGCATCCGGCCGGACGAACAGCGCATCGACATCCCGCGTGGCATCGCGAGCACCGAACAATAAGACAATTGCGGCGCCGCCAACGACGACGATCTCTGCCCGCTGTTGCTGCCGAGCAAGCGCATCCGACAAAGCGTCGAAAGCCCGGCGTATGGCATTGGCGGTGAGTTTCATGGGTCTCACGCTATCACGGGCCGCGACTGACGATCTTCCTGCGACGATCGTTGTCGCCGCGAACGATAAGAGAATTACCGAGGGCAAATTTTGGATGCGCCGCGCAAGCTAAAAAGCGATCAACGCGGAGGCGCAGAGAACGCAGAGATTCGCAGGGCAAAGGGGTCTCGACATGAAGGCAGCGTAAGCGCCAAGCCGTTCTCCTGCGAGCCTCTGCGTTCTCTGCGCCTCCGCGTTGGGGTTGTCTGACGCGCGCCCGGGCGGTCGAGACCCGCGGATTTGGCTGCGCTGCATCCGGGTTACGCAGCCGAACTCTGCAGCTCCGCCAGCAACGTGAAAAAAGCGCCCAGCGCCTCGCGTTGCTGTGGCGGCATGTATTCAAAGGTGCGCCCGCGGTCGATGATTTCCCAGAAGTCCTTGTCGGCAACGTTTTCCAGTTCACTGCGGATGATGCTGACGCGCTCGGCATTTTCTTCGCGCATATCGCGAGCGATCACCAGCGCGCGTTCGTGGTGGCCAACGCTCAAGTAATAGGCGGCCAATTTCACCTGTGCTTTGCGCACGCCGAGCAGCGCGCGCTCTTGGCGTTTGATGCGCAGCGGGCGGTCCAGCTTCATGAACAGGGCGAGCATCGCGTCCTGCGTTGGTGAGTCGTATTCGTGGCCCGCCTGGCAAAGCGTCGACACGTCATAGGCCACTGTTTCGGCCACGAAGTTGAGCGTCATATCGAAGCTCACGTGACTGTAGTAGCCCATGTGCCTTACCGCTTCCAAGGCAAACGCATCACGCCCATAGCGCAGCATCGATTGCGCCAGTAGGCGGTACTGATTGAGCACGTTGTAGGCGGTGCGTACGTCGCGCAGGTTGAGCGTCGCTCGCAAGTACGAGTTCATGTAACGGAACACCAGTGCGACCAGTTCGTCGTCGCCGCACTGGGCCGCTTTTTCACCGATGTAGCGGGTGTCAATGGCAATCAGATAATTGACTTCGCGCAGGGCGGTGCCGGCCTCGCCGTAAATGCTCAGATACTGCCTCAGCACTTGCCATTCGACCCAGGTGCGGCGCGTCTCCAGATCCACCAGTGATTCCGGATCCATGGCGATGAAGTCCGGGTTTTCGCCCAGGCTGCGGCCAATTCGAAACCACTGTGCCGGCAGCCGGTTCTTCTGATCCAGATATCGGCAAGCGAAATCCTTCAGCGCATCCACAGCGCGGCTGGCGATGATCTTGTCCTTGCCTGACACCGAGTGGGTGGCGATATCGGTCAGCTCGGCCAAGGAGGCAAGCATGGCGGCTTGACGGTCGTCCAACACGTTGGGCGGCGTGTCGTGTTTGCCCAGCAATTTGGCCACCGAGCGCTCCGCATCGCCGCGAATCCGCGCGACCAGATTGACCGGTTCGAGAAACCAGAAGACGTAGGAAAAATAGGGCAGCATCAGCAGCATGCCCAGCGAGGCCATGCTGATCCCAAGCAGCAATGAGGCCACCGGCACGAAACCGTCCTGCAGCGCCACGCTCAGCCACACGCCGCACACCGCTGCGATCACGTAATAGGCCAACACCGCCTGATTGATGCGGTCGCGCACGAACATGCGCGCGACGCCGGAATAGCGATCCGACGACAACTGCACGATGATCGCCACCACGGTGACCACGATGCCGAGCAATGCCACCACCACCGGCGACAGTTGCGAAATGGCATCGGTGATCATGCCGGCGTCGAAGTGCAGATAACGAGCCATCGCGCCGCCGACGCCCGCGCCGCCATCGCGCAGATGGTCGATGAAGTAAACGCTACCGAAAACAAGCGCAGAGAAGGCGGCCAATAGACTGATCGGCAGCAACCATCGGCGCATCCAGTCGGGGCGCGTCACATCCATAGCGGCATCGTAGTACAGCTGCTTGCTCTCGTGTCAGTGATGGGTTTTGAGCCGGCTTGCCCGCCTTTCGGCACAGGCCGAGCGGCGGTCGATGGCTACAATCGACAGGTTAGCCACCTTGAGACCAAAGCCAATGCGTTGTGCCTATTTGTCACTGCTTGCGGGATGTTTGCTGTTTGCCAACGTCACCAGTGCCGCGCCCGCCGCCAGCACCAGCAAACTGCTGCGCTTTCCCGATATCCACAACCAGCGGGTGGTGTTCGTTTACGCCGGTGATATCTACACCGCGCCGTTGGCTGGTGGTACCGCATTTCGCCTGACTTCACATGCAGGGCAGGAGCTGTATCCGAAGTTCAGTCCGGATGGGCAATGGGTTGCGTTCTCGGCGCAGTACAACGGCACCCGCCAGGTGTATGTGATTCCCGCTGGCGGTGGCGAGCCGCGGCAGTTGACCTGGTACAACGACGTCGGCCCGATGCCGCCGCGCGGTGGTACCGACAACCGCGTGCTGGACTGGACGCCCGACGGGAAATTCATCGCCGTGCGCATGAATCGTAATCCGTGGAGCGAGCGCGATGGTCGGCCTTATCTGCTGCCATTCGCAGGCGGGCAGGAAAAGCCCATGCCAATGCCCGAGAGCGGCGGTGGCAGCTTCAGTCCGGATGGAAGCAAGTTCGTCTACACACCGATTGATCGCGACTTCCGCAGTTGGAAGCGCTATCGCGGCGGTCGCGCGCAAGATGTATGGATCTATGACTTGGTGGCCAACAGTTCGCTGCAACTGACCACGGATCGCGCTACCGATCATCAGCCCATGTGGTTGGGCGATAGCGTGTATTTCGTATCCGACCGCGAGTACACGCTCAACTTGTATTCGATCGCGCCCAGCGGCGGCGAGCCGACCAAGTTGACCACCTTCAACGACTTCGATGTGCTTTGGCCCAGCTCCGGCCCTGGCGGCATCGTGTTCGAGAATGGCGGTGGCCTTTGGCACTTTGACCCGGCCACCCGCAGCAGTGTGGAAGTGCCGATCCGCATTCAAGGCGACTTGCCCGAAACCCTGCCTCGCTTCGTGCAAGCCAAAGATTTCATCGAGTCTTTCGCGATCTCGCCGGGTGGCGAGCGTGCGCTGTTCGCTGCGCGTGGCGAACTGTTCAGCGTGCCCGCCAAACACGGCGAAGTGAGGGTCTTGAGTCGCACCCCGGATGCACGTGAGATGAGCGTCAGCTGGTCGCCCGACGGCAAGTGGATCGCCTATCTGTCCGATGCCACCGGCGAATACGAAATCTACCTGCGTGCGCAAGACGGCAGCGGCACGCCGCGGCAACTGACGAAAGATGGCGATACTTGGCGCTTTGCACCGGTCTGGTCACCTGATTCCAGCCGGCTGGCTTTTGCCGACAAGCGACAGCGCCTGCGTGTGCTAGATGTGACAAGTGGCGTCACCACCGATGCCGACGTCGGCAGCGTGGATGAAATAAGCGACTACGTATGGTCGCCCGACAGTCGCTGGTTGGCGTATGCGAAAACGTCCAGCAATCGCAACAACGCGATCTGGCTGTACTCGCTGGCCAGCGGTCAGGCCAGTCAACTCACGGACGACGAAACCAGCGCCAGACAACCGGCATTCGATCCCAAGGGACGCTATCTGTATTTCCTGTCCGACCGCGATTTCGGGCTGACTTTCAGTGCCTATGAGTTCAATTATCTGTACACCAATGTCACCCGCGTTTACGCGGCAACACTGGCCGCCGATGGGCCGCCGTTGTTACGTCCGAAATCAGACGAAGTTGGCGCTCCCAGTGAGGCTGACGACGAAGCCAAGGAAAAAGATGGGGAAAAGCCGAGCAAGGCACCGGCAACGTTACGGATTGATATCCCCGGCTTCAACCAGCGGGTCATTGCCCTGAATGCGCCGCCCGGAAATTATGGTGGACTCAGTGTCAATGACGATGGTGTGTTTGTCGCCGCACTCGCCGACGGCGGTGAACCGGCAGATTTGTCGTTTATCGGACTGGAGGCCGAAAAACCGGTTTTTGTTGCCAAGGTCAACGGCTACGCGTTGGCTGCGGACGGCGAAAAAATGCTGCTGCAACGCGGCCCGGACTTCGCAATCGTCGACGCTAAACCGAGCGCGGATTTTGATGCTGGCAAGCTCGATCTCGCCGGTATGGAGCTGCGCATCGAGCCACGCCGCGAGTGGAGGCAAATGTTTGTCGACAGTTGGCGTGTGTTGCGCGACTGGTTCTATGACGCCGGCATGCACGGGCAAGACTGGGACGCCATTCGCGCGCGCTATGAGCCGTTGGTCGCGCACGTTGGCAGCCGCGCGGACCTCGACTATCTGTTGCAAGAGCTGGCCGGTGAACTGAATGCCGGCCACGTCTATGTCGAAAGCGGCGACCAGACCCAGGTGCCGCGCAAGCCGGGTGGGATGCTCGGCGCTGAGCTGGCCAAAGATGGCAGTGGCTATTGGCGAATCGAGCGCATCTTCGCAGGCGAAAACTGGGATCCAGCGCGGCGCTCGCCGTTGACCGAACCCGGTGTCAACGGCAAGGAAGGCGAGTTGCTGTTGGCCATCGATGGGGTCAGCACACAGGGTGTCGACAACATCTATCGGTTGCTGGAGAACAAGGGTGATCGCGTCGTCGAATTGCGGCTTGCGGAGAACGCCAATGGAGCGAACGCCCGCAGCGTGCGAGTCAAAGCGCTGAGTTCAGAGTTGTCGCTGCGCTATCTCGATGCGGTCGCTGCCAAGCGTCGCCAAGTAGACGCACTCTCCGGTGGGCGCATCGGTTACATCCATGTGCCCAACACCGCCGTGGAAGGCAACCGCGAACTGTTTCGCGGCATGCTTGCTTACGCCTCACGCGAGGCGCTGATCATTGATGATCGCTACAACGGCGGCGGTTTTATTCCGGATCGGATGATCGAATTGTTATCGCGGAAACCGCTCAACTACTGGAAGCGCCGCGGCCTGGAACCCAACGCGACGCCGCTGCTGTCTCACCTCGGACCCAAAGCCATGCTGATCAATGGCCTGTCGAGCTCGGGCGGGGATGCATTGCCTTACTACTTCCGCAAGATGGGCTTGGGCAAATTGATCGGCACCCGCACCTGGGGCGGCCTCATCGGTATCAGCGGTGGTCCTTCGCTTATCGACAACGGCCGTGTGCTGGCGGCAACGTTTCGCTTCATGGACACCGACGGTCAGTGGGTTGTGGAGAACGAAGGCGTGGCGCCCGACATGCAAGTGATTGATCGACCCGAGCTGGTCGCCGCGGGCGGTGATCCGAGTCTGCAAGCGGCGGTGACGCATTTGTTGGAGGAACTTGAAAAGGGTTCGGCTCGGGCGCCGGTTGCGCCGGTGGCGCCGAGTGAGTTTCCGCCGGATGAATTGTGAGGGGTTGAGTGTTAGCGGGCTTCGACGGCCTTTCTTGGCCGTCGGCGTTTCCCCGCGAGCTTCCCCCTTCTTAGGCTTCTCCCGCTTGGCTTTGTTTTGAGGCTCAGTTTCGGCCGCCGCTTGGGCGGACGAAACCACGCCCCAAAGCCCCTTCATGCGAGTGAAGCCTGAAAACGGGATTCCAGCTGCCGCAGGAAAAATGACCAGCTGCACCCGCCGATGCGACCGCGCGCGCGGTGTGCGCTGGCTAACCCCAACTCCCATTCAGTAGATAATTCCGCCATGCACAATCACGGCGTTCTCGACTTAATCCTGGTTTTCCTGCTCGCCGCCGTCATCGCGGTGCCCCTGTTTCAGCGCTTGGGTCTGGGCGCGGTGTTGGGGTTTCTGGTGGCTGGCGTGGTGATCGGGCCGAACATGCTCGGTCTGGTGCCGGATCCGGCGAGCGTGTTGGCGGCGTCGGAGTTTGGGGTGGTGATGATGCTGTTTGTCATTGGCCTTGAATTGTCACCAGCCCGCTTGTGGGTGATGCGGCGGCAGGTGTTCGGGATTGGTGCGCTGCAGGTGCTTTTGTCGACGCTAGCCATCGGCGGTGTGCTCGCGATGTGGGTGATCGGCGGGGCGGCGGCCGTGATTATCGGGATGGGCTTGGCGCTGTCGTCCACGGCGGTGGGCTTGCAGTTGTTGGCCGAACGCAAAGAGTTGACCGCCGCGCACGGGCGTTTGGCGTTCGCGATTCTGCTTTTCCAGGACATCATCGCGATCCCATTGTTGGCGGCCATTCCATTGCTCGGCAACAGCGCCGACGGCGGCACATCGCTCGGTTGGGCCGAGGTCAGCAAGGCCGCACTGACCATTGCGGCGGTGGTCATCGGTGGCCGGGTGGTGCTGCGGCAGGTGTTCCGCGTGGTCGCCCGCGCCCGTACCGCCGAGGTGTTCACCGCGACGGCATTGTTGGTAGTGGTTGGCACCGCGTGGTTGATGGCGTGGGCGGGTTTGAGCATGGGTTTGGGAGCTTTTCTGGCCGGCGTGCTGTTAGCGGACTCCGAGTTCCGCCACGAGCTGGAATCGCATATCGATCCATTCAAAGGCCTTCTTCTGGGCCTGTTTTTCATTGCGGTCGGCATGAGCATCGACCTCAATCTGGTCACTCGCGATCCCTTGCCGATTGCGCTGGCCGTGCTTGGGCTGCTGGGCATCAAGGCCTTGTTGTTGATCGCGCTGGGACGCGCGGCGGGCTTGAGCGGGCGCTCGTCACTCAGCTTGGCGGCAGTGTTGGGGATGGGCGGTGAGTTCGCCTTCGTGGTGTTTGCGGAGAGCTTCAAATTCGGCTTGATCGAGGCCGCGCTGCGCGATCAGCTGGTCGTTGTCGTCGGCTTGTCGATGGCGGCCACGCCGTTGTTGTTGCTGGCGCTCGACCGTGGCCTGCCGGCCACTAAGCGTGATCCGGAGCGCAAGGCGGATTCCATCGGCGATGACCACTCGCGCGTCATCATTGCCGGCTTTGGGCGCATGGGACAGATCGTCGGTCGCTTGCTGCGAGCGCAGCAGATTTCGTTTACCGCGCTGGAAAACAGTGCTGAGCAAGTGGATTTGTCGCGCCGATTCGGCAGCAAGATCTACTTCGGCGATCCTGCGCGACCCGAGTTGCTGCGTGCGGCGCACGCGGAGCACGCCGAGGTGTTCGTGCTCACTACTGACGACCCCGAAGCGAATATCCGCACTGCACGCGTGGTCAAGCGCTTGTTCCCGCATTTGAAGGTGTTTGCGCGTGCACGCAACCGCCAGCATGCCTTCAAGCTGATGGACTTCAACGTGGACGGGGTGGTGCGCGAGACCTTTGGCAGCTCACTTGAGATGGCCGAGCAAGTGATGCAGGCGCTGGGCATTCCCGCCGATCAGGCGGCCCAGCGGGCAAAGCAGTTCCGCATGAGTGATGAGGCGCTGCTGCGTGAACAACACCTGTTCTATGACGACGAAGCCGCCTTGGTCGCGACCTCACAGGACGCGTTGCGCGATCTACAGGCATTGTTCGAAGCCGACGACCGTGCCCGCGCTACTCCCACTGAGCCCGAGTGAGGACGACTCACCGACCTCAGCGTTGCAGAATCGCGGTCACGCCCATGCCGCCGGCGGTACACACCGAGATCAACGCGCGACCACTGCCTTTTTCCTGCAGTAACTTGGCGGCGGTGGCGACTAGGCGCGCGCCAGTGGCGGCAAAGGGGTGACCGACCGCCAGCGACGAGCCGACCACGTTCAAGCGCTCGCGATCAATGCTGCCCAACGGCGCGTCCAGCCCCAGTTTGTCGCGGCAGAAATCGGCTGACTCCCAGGCTTTCAAAGTGCACAACACCTGCGCTGCAAAGGCCTCGTGAATCTCGTAAAAATCGAAGTCCTGCAAGGTCAAACCGTTGCGGGCCAGCAGCTGCGCCACCGCCCAAGCTGGCGCCATCAACAGGCCTTCGCCGTGGACAAAATCCACCGCCGCGACTTGCGCGTCGATGAGATACGCCTGCGGTTGGTGGCCGTTCGCCTTGGCCCATTCGTCGGACGCAAGCAGTGCCGCTGATGCGCCGTCGGTGAGTGGCGTTGAGTTGCCCGCCGTCAGGGTGCCTTGACCCGAGCTGCGATCAAACGCCGGCTTCAGCGCGCCCAGCTTTTCCACGGTGGTATCGGGGCGCAGAATGTTGTCGCGCTCAATGCCACGAAACGGAACCACAAGATCGGCATAGAAGCCGCGCTCAAACGCGGCAGCGGCCTTGCGGTGCGACTCGAACGCCAGCTGATCCTGCGCCAGTCGCTCGATGGCCCATTCCTTGGCCATCAGCTCGCAGTGCTCGCCCATGCTCTTGCCGGTGCGGGGCTCGCCGACGCCAGGAAACTCGGGCGTCAACTCACGAAATGCAAAGCCCTTCAAGGCACGCAGTCGGCCGCCCGCACTGCGCGCCATGTTGGCGTCCAGCAGGCG
>JBBQQV010000087.1:0-9243 GCA_038215505.1 Lysobacterales bacterium | reverse complement strand
GCTGTTTGCGTTGCTGTTCGAAGCGCTGATGCTGCGCCTGCGCAAGCAACCACTGCGACCCTTCATGACCGACTTGAGCGCACCGCTGGCTGGCGTGCTGTTCGCATTGTGCCTGCCACCGCTGGCACCTTGGTGGATCGCCGCTATTGGCATGTTCATGGCGATGGTGTTGGCCAAGCATGTGTACGGCGGACTCGGGCACAACCTGTTCAACCCGGCCATGGTTGGTTATGCCGTGGTGCTGATCTGTTTTCCGTTGGAACTGTCGCGTTGGCCGCAAGCGCTGGACGCGACGAACGTCGGCTTGCTCGATTCGCTGCGCGCGATCTTTGCTGGAATTCCGCCGCCGCCGAGCTGGGACGCCATCGCCCAAGCGACGCCACTGGACGTGCTGAAACAAGCCAGCACCGGCGGTCAAACCCTCGGCGAAACGCTCGCCTCGCCGGTGTATCTGCAATCCAGCGATCACGTCTTTCTGTGGATTTCGCTCGCCTTTCTGGCAGGCGGCATTGGCCTGCTTTGGCTGCGCATTATTGCCTGGCAGACACCGGTAGCGCTGATTGCAACCGTATTCCTAGTGAGCCTGCCACTGCACATTTTCGACCCTGATCTGTATCTGTCGCCCGTGCTCCAGCTGGCGACCGGTGGCTTGATGCTGGCGGCGTTCTTCATCGCCACCGATCCCGTCAGCGGCTGCACCACGCCACGCGGCCGTTGGATTTTTGCCGCTGGAGTGGCGTTGCTCACGCTGACCATTCGGCGTTGGGGCGCGTATCCCGACGGCGTAGCGTTCGCGGTCTTGCTGATGAACTGTGCCGCGCCCTGGATCGATCTGCATACTCGCCCAAGAATCTACGGCGAACGGGCGACCCGCGAGTGACCGGCGGACGCTCCATCCTGCTTGCTGCCCGTAGCTTGGCGATCTGCGCCTTGCTGGCGATAGCGTTGCTGGGCGGCACCCATGTGCTGACCCGCCAGCGCATCGATGACGCCCGTGCTCAAGCAGAGCGCGATGCCTTGGCGCTGGTCTTGCCTGCACACAATTTCGATAACGATCTGAGCGCAGACCGAATCATTGTCATCGCCCCCGCTTGGCTAGGTGACGATCAGCCAATGTCGATATGGCGCGGGCGACGTGACGGTCAGCCGTCGGCGCTGGTCCTGCAGGCGGTTGCAAGTGATGGCTATGCCGGCCCAATTCAGCTGCGAATCGGGGTGGATGTGAGTGGCCGCATCACCGGCGTACGCGTTACCGCGCACAAGGAAACAGCTGGGCTCGGTGACTTGATCGAGGCTGAACGCAGCGACTGGATCCTGGGCTTTGAGGGTCGCGCGCTTGGCTCACCGCCCCGCGAGCGATGGGCCGTGCGTCGCGATGGCGGCGCATTCGATCAATTCGCCGGTGCCACCGTCACTCCGCGGGCCGTGGTCGGCGCAGTCCGACGTGCACTGCAATATGTCGAACGCCATGCCGATGCGCTCTACGATGCACCGATCGGCAGCCAGATCGAGCACCGTGATGCACCCTAGTCAAATTCTCCCTAGTCAAATTCTTCCTAGTCAAATTCTCCAACACGCCAGCGGGCAAGCGATGACAAGGCGATGAAGATCGAACCTGCTGCCCGCGAGATCGTCTCCTATGGACTGTGGAGCGGTAATGCGGGCTTGGTCCAGTTGCTGGGCCTGTGTCCATTGCTTGCAGTAAGCAATTCCGCCGTCAACGCGCTCGGAATGGGGCTGGCGACGATGCTTGCGCTGACCTGCACCAGCGCCGCGATTGCATTGCTGCACACGCTGACCCGCCGCGAAGTACGGATTCCCGCCTTCGTGATGATCATCGCCGCCATCGTCACCAGCATCGAACTGGCGATGCATGCGTGGCTGCCGGATCTGCATCATGTGCTGGGCTTGTTCCTGCCTTTGATCGTCACCAACTGCGCCATTTTGGGTCGTGCCGAAGCGTTTGCATCGCGCACCGATGGCTGGCGCGCGGCGCTGGATGGCTTTGCGGTTGGTGGCGGATTCCTGCTGGTATTGCTGGTGCTAGGTGGCAGCCGCGAACTGCTTGGTCAAGGCAGCTTGTTTGCCGGCGCGGGCCACTTGTTGGGCATGCCGGGACTGGAGGTCGAAGTGGCGGGATATCGTGGCCTGTTACTTGCGGTGCTGCCGCCGGGTGCATTCATCGTGCTGGCGCTGTTGATCGCCCTCAAGCAATTTGTGCAACGTCCAAGCGCGCTGGTCGCCGCCGACCCAAGCAAAACAGGCCAAAACAAAGTCGAACACGCATGAAACCTGCAGCGCGCGAGGAGCTTTTCCGCCGCTGGCGCGAGCTCAACCCGCAGCCAACGAGCGAACTGAAGTACAGCTCGCCATTTGAGTTGCTGATCGCAGTCATCCTGTCGGCGCAAGACACCGATGTCAGCGTCAACAAGGCCACTTGCGGTCTGTTCGCCGTGGCAAACACGCCGGCAGCGATGTTGGCGTTGGGTGAGGCGCAATTGAAACGTTACATCGCCACCATCGGCCTGTTCAACGCCAAGGCCAAGCATGTAATCGCGACCTGCAAACAATTGCTTGATCGCCACCAAGGCGAAGTGCCGCGCGATCGCGAGGCGTTGCAGGCATTACCCGGCGTTGGCCGCAAAACCGCCAATGTCGTGCTGAACACCGCTTTCGGCGAGCCGACCATCGCGGTCGACACGCACATTTTCCGGGTGGCCAATCGCACTGGTTTGGCTCCGGGGCAAACCGTGGATGCCGTCGAAAACGGATTGTTGAAGCGAGTACCTCTGCACTACCGGCAAAACGCCCATCACTGGCTGATCCTGCATGGACGCTATGTTTGCAAGGCCCGCAAACCGAATTGCATGGAATGCGTAGTCCGTGACCTTTGCAAGTTCAAGGGTAAGACCACCGCGTCATAGATGCGCACCAGACGCGCTACATTAGTAATATTTCTGACTTATTTGCGTAACAAAATGCGGACACCCCTTCTTCAGTCGAGTGCCCAGATACGGCCGAATCGCCTACCTGCGTTGTGCGTTGTTGCGCTCGGAGTCGCCTGTTTAGCCGGCAGCTTGCCGCTGCTCGCACAACCGAGAATCGGCGCCCATCTGCAATACGACGTCAGTCGCTTCAGCAGCGCGCCGACGCCGCTGCAGGACACCAGCGGTTTTCGTCGTGCCCGGCTCTCACTATCGACGGGAGAATCCGGTCAACTTGAAACAAGGCTGCAATACGATTTTGAAGCTCAGCGCTTTACCGATGCGCTGATCAGGTGGCCGTTGGGGGACGCGCAGTTGCTGGTTGGGCAGTTCAAACCGCCCTTCAGCGCCGACGCCCTGCTCAGTGATAGTCAATCGTTTTTCACCGAGAACGCCACCGTCGGCGTGTTCGCTCCGGGCCGACGATTGGGGCTGCAGTACTCAAGGAATGACATTGCGCTGGCGTTGTTCGGTCGTGACGCACATGGCGTCGGCCCCAATCTGGCGGCATCGCTGCGCGGCTTCCGAGATTTTGGTGGTGAATCCCAGAGTTGGCATGTCGGCGCGTCGCTGCTGGCTGAGCGTGCATCGTCGGCCAGTCGGCGTATTCGCCTGCGGCCAGAAGCTGGGCCGGATGCGGGATCGTGGGTATCCAGCCCCAGCTTTGTGACCGATCAAAATGTGACCGATCAAAACTGGCATGCCGGTATCGAAGTCGGCCATCAGCGTGGCAATTGGCTGCTGCTGGGCGAACTGCTGAGTTCACGATACGCCAGCGACTCGCTCGACTCGCGGCGCGCTACCGGCGGCTACCTGACTTCAGCATGGACCCTGCATGGCAGCCCGCGCATGTACAAGGGCGGCATCTTTTCGGATCCGAAACCCCTTGCCGGAAAGCTGGGCAGCGTTGAACTGGCCGTGCGCTATTCGAGCGTTGCGTTGCCAAGCGGGCTCGAGCCCACGGCCATCGGTCAACACACCCTGTCCATTGGGCTGAACGCGCAGATCGGAAGCGGCTGGCGTTTGCAGCTGGACCGTCACGATTCGCGGCGCGACAGCGATTCGCGTCGCGCGGGTCTGTGGACGCTGCGAGCGCAGTGGCTGTACTAAGCAGTGGAACAACCGACCCTCTGGTTTGCTGGTCCGGGCCGTCCAGTGTGGGAGTGCAGTGGCGGCCACTGCCAACGCAGCCCCCGCGGAAGCCCCTTCCCGCGAGCATAAATCCCAGCTGAACTAGAACTGCCCGCGCGACCGCGCGCGCGCACCGCTTCGCCTCGACCCCAGCACTTTGTCCCCGTAGCGCAACTTAGTCGGCCATCGATGATCGGTAACCATTTCCGCGCTACGATTGGCTATCCAGACGGGACCGATGGACACCACGCAATCAATTCTCGACATTGAAGCCGCCCGCGACGGCGATGCCCAAGCGCTGTCGCGCTTGCTGTGCAGCGAACGCCGGCGGGTGGTGCGCTACGCCGAGCGCCATTGCAAGGTTCATGATGTCGAAGACGCGGTGCAGGAAACCCTGCTGATCGCCAGTCGGCAGATCTCTGCGCTGCGAGTGGTTGAAGCCTTCAATGGCTGGTTGTTTCGCATCGTCAAACGCGAGTGCGACCGCATGAAGAAGTTTTACCGCACCCATGTGTTCGATTATTCGCCCGACGCATCCATGCAGGAGCCCGTACTCGTAGTGAACGAGGGATTACGGATCGATCTGGTGGCCGCAATCGAATCGCTGCCCGCTCACTATCGTGATGTGCTGTTGCTGCGTGATGTTCAGGAACTGACCGTTGATGAAATGGCCGCACGCTTGTTATTGAGTCGGGAAGCGGTGAAAGCCCGCTTGCATCGCGCTCGGCTACTCGTTCGGGAATATCTTGATCCGTGAGCCACATTTGTTTTATAGACATGTTTTTCACCCACGGTCCGGCAGTTTCCTGCGGGCCATGTTCTACCCGGTCCAGCCTGGATCGGGCTTCTTCGGCGGACAACCCCCGCCGCTTACGTCAACCTCGGAGCTATCCATCCATGAACAAGTCCATCAAGCCCATCTCCATTGCTATCGGCGCCGCGTTCATCGGCTCGCTGGCCATGGCTGGCAATTCGATTGCAGCCAGCGGTTTTGGCATGACCGACCTCGCCTCCGGCTACCAGCTGGTCGGTGAAGAGAAGGCGGCGGAAGGCAAGTGTGGTGAAGGCAAGTGCGGCGCAGAGAAGAAAGCCGAAGGCGCCTGCGGCGAAGGCAAGAAGGCTGAGGGTGCATGCGGCGAAGGCAAGAAGGCTGAAGGCGCGTGCGGCGAAGGTAAGAAAGCCGAAGGTGCTTGCGGCGAAGGCAAGAAAGCCGAAGGTGCTTGCGGCGAGAAGAAAGCCGAAGGCAAGTGCGGTGAAGGCAAGTGCGGCGAGGCCAAGAAGGACGGCGGCAAGGTCTGATTTCACTTCGGTAGTCGACATGCTTGCTCCAGCGAGCGCCGGGCTGGGATTGCGGCGGGCCCTTATGGACCCGCTGCAAGACGCAGCTGATGGCGTGTTCGACTTCCTCGAAGTCGCGCCGGAGAACTGGATCGGCGTTGGCGGCAGACTGGGCAACCAGTTTGCCGCTCTTGCCGAGCGCTACCCGCTTTACTGCCACGGATTGTCACTCTCGATCGGAGGCCCGGATGCGCTCGACGAGTCATTCCTGCACCGGCAGCGGCGCTTTTTCGACACCCACAAGGTGCCGATGTACAGCGAGCACTTGAGCTACTGCACTGACGGCGGCCATTTATACGACTTGATGCCGATTCCGTTCACCGATGAAGCAGTGCATTACGTGGCCGGCAGGATTCGTCGTATCCAAGACATTCTCGGTCGTCGTATCGCGATAGAGAACGTCTCCTACTACGCTGCGCCGCACAAGGAACTTGACGAAATCAGCTTCGTCAATGCGGTGCTGGCCGAGGCCGATTGCGAGCTCCTGCTCGACGTCAACAATATCCACGTCAACAGCATCAACCACGGTTACGACGCACTCACTTACCTGCACGCGCTGCCGGCCAAACGGGTGGCTTATCTGCATATCGCCGGCCACTACAACGAGGCAGCGGATCTGATCGTCGATACTCACGGCGCGGACATCATTGAGCCCGTGTGGGACCTGCTGGACGCGGCTTACGCCCACGTCGGCGTCAAACCGACTTTGCTTGAGCGCGACTTCAATTTTCCGCCCATTGAACAACTCGCTGCTGAAGTTTCACGAATCCGCGCCGCCCAGAACGTCGCGCTTGCGCGCCTTCCGAACCATCCTGTGGCAGCGGCGCAGCATGCGGCCGCTTGAGGCACCCGCGCGGCTGGCGGCGCAGCAAACCGAATTCGCCTCCCACCTGCGCAACCCCGCCGCCAATCCGGCACCCGCCGGCCTCGAAGATCGGCGCATGGCGATCTATCGCGAGCTGTTCTACAACAGCTTGGAAGGCATTCTCGCTGGTAATTTTCCGGTCATCCGGCGTTTGCGCGACGACGCGTGGTGGCATGAGCGGGTACGCGGCTTTTATCGCGACTGGCCCAGCCACACGCCGCTGTTTACCGAGATCGGCCGCGAATTCATGCGCTATCTCGAACAGCGCGCAGAGCAAGGCGAAGATGACCCACCTTTCTTAGTTGAGTTGGCGCATTACGAGTGGATCGAAATGGTGCTGGCGTTGGACGAAGCCAACCTCAGCGATATCGCCTGTGTTGCCGATGGCGACCTGATCACCGGTTGCCCGATGTTATCGCCGCTGGCTTGGCCACTCGCCTACCAGTTTCCAGTGCATCGGATTCGCGCCGACTTCCAGCCCGAGCACGCCCCTGAACAACCGACATTTCTGCTGATCGTGCGCGAGCGCGACAGCAAGATTCGCTTCAAAGCCATCGAGGCGATTGGCTTTCATCTGCTGCAAGCACTGGCTGACAATCCCAATCGTCTCAGCGGACGCGAACTGTTGCTCGGCTTGGCGGCGCAAGCGGGTGTGGTCGATAGCGAGGCCTTCGTCGCTGCCGGCGCGCAGATGCTCGAACAATTGCGGGAGCGGCAGGCGATACTCGGCACCGCAGCTGCAACTTCGCGGTAGTTGGGTTGCAGCGAGCCGCCAAGCTCACGGAAAGCGTCCAAGCGCGATAGCAACTGGGCAATTTCCGCGAACCGAATTGGCCTTTGCGGCGCTCCTTGAGGTCACACCGCGCCGAATCGAGCACGGCGTCGCCATCACGCCCCTTTTCCATCCCAATGAGACCGCCATGCGAATTTTGCTTGAGATCTACGACGCCATCACCGACCGCATGGAGGGTGTCGGCCGCTGGCTGGCGCCGCTGGGCTTGCGCTTCATTTTGGCGTGGGAGTTCTGGGAGGCTGGTCGCGAGAAGTTCAGCGGCAGCAATTGGTTCATGGATATCCAGGGCCAGTTTCCATGGCCTTTCAGTATCGTGCCCTCGTCCATCAGTTGGACCATGGCGACCTGGACCGAGTTGATCGCCGCCATCGCACTGGCGCTCGGGTTGTTCACCCGCTTCTTCGCCTTCAGTCTGTTTGTGCTGACCGTGGTCGCGACTGCCGCCGTGCATTGGCCAGACGACTGGATGATGTTCAGCGAATTGTTGAAGGGCTACGCCATCACCGACAAGGGCTTTGGCAATTACAAGTTGCCAGCTTTGTTCGTGGTCATGCTGCTGCCGTTGATCTTTCACGGCGGTGGCAAGTTGAGTCTGGATGCGCTGATGAAGGCAATTCGCGGCCGTGGCGAAACCCAGCCGAATGCCGATGCACTGGCTTGGAGCATCGCGATGGTTGCCATCGGCGCGCCGCTGGCGATGCTGTTGCCGACGTTTGGCCTTGCCTTGGCTGGTGCCGGCGTGATGCTGGCTGTCGCGGCCCGCTTTGTGCGCAGTTGAGGGTTGGTTTGCTCTGATCTGGCGAAAAGCAGCCGAGCAAGTTCGCGCGCCGCGCACGTTCGCCTCCGCTTCGCTCGGTCGGCTCTACAAGCGCCTGGGTGGCGCGCGGCTTTAAAGCGGAGCTTGCTCCGAGGCTCTCGGCGAGCACTCGCAATCGGTTGCAACGACAGGGAGGCCTGCACCCCTCCTGTATCCTGCCGCCATGAGTAATCCCTCGTTGACGCGCCGCATGGCCGAGCGATTCCGCGGCTATCTGCCGGTGGTGGTCGATGTTGAAACCGGTGGTTTCGATTGTGAGCGCCACGCCCTACTGGAAATTGCGGTTTCGCCTATCGTGATGGACGCCGATGGCTGGCTGTCACCGGGCGAGATATGTTCAGCCCATGTCACTCCCTTTGCTGGGGCGGCGATCAATCCCAAGTCGCTGGAAATCACCGGTATCGACATCGATCATCCCTTTCGCGGCGCGTTGCCCGAGCGCGAAGCGCTGGCGCATGTGTTTGCACCGGTGCGTCTCGCAGCGCGCCAGGCCGGTTGCCAGCGGGCGATTCTGGTTGGCCACAATGCGCCGTTTGATCTCGGTTTCTTGAACGCGGCGGTCAAACGCACCGACTTCAAACGCAATCCCTTTCATCCTTTCAGTACGTTTGACACAGTGACGCTGGGCGGCTTGGCGGTCGGCCAAACCGTGCTGGCGCGCGCCGTCGAAGCGATTGGTTTGAGCTGGGATCCGAGAGAAGCGCACTCTGCGGTGTATGACACCGAACGGACAGCACAACTGTTCTGCAAAATACTTAATCGGTGGCGTGAGTTGAGCTTGCTGAGCGAGCCATCCGCCGCCGTTGCCGAGGACGCCTGACGTGCCGATCTTTGATTACCGCAGCATCGATGAAACCGCCGGCTGCGAGCATTGTCGTCCCGGCTTTGAACACATGGAACGTCTCAATGCCGAGCCCTTGCTGGCCTGCCCGCAATGCGGTGCCGCCATCCGCAAACTACTGAGCGCGCCTTCGCTGGCGATAGGTGGCTCGCATTTGCAGAAAGAGAAAAAGATAGGCGACGCCGGATTTACCCAATACCGGAAAATCGGCAAAGGCGTTTACGAAAAAACCGCTGGCAAAGGACCGGGCATCATCAGCGCTGATTGAGGTCAGCGCGGCTGCGGTTCAAATTTCGCCGACGTACAAGGCCACCAGGTCGCTGCCAGGCACCAGTTCCAGCAACTGCTCAAAACGCAAACCCAACTTGCCGAGCAAGCGCGCAGACGGCGCGTTGTCTGGCGATGCGATGGCCAACAATCGACGCAATCCAAACTGCTCGCGAGCCAAGGCGACGCATGCTTGCGCCGCCTCCA
>JBBQQV010000086.1:0-9251 GCA_038215505.1 Lysobacterales bacterium | reverse complement strand
TTTCTTTTGGTGGCGGGCTGTTTGTTTTGGTGGGCCCGCCGGAGGGCGGTTTGGCATCGTCTGTTAAAATTCGTCCCCCGTCCGGGCCCCCCCACAACCGCGGAGACTGGCTGCTAGCAAGAGTTGAATAGTGACAATTGCTGGTCACGCACGTGTGCGCCCCACCTTGCCCGACAGCAGCAACTCGATGGCCACCGCCGCATCCGCAACCTTGACGGTTTGCCCGCTGATGGTTTCGGCGTATATGAACGATTCGCCGAGACGGACGATCAAATAAGCCATGGTCTCGATGGCAATAGGCAACTCCAGCTCGCCGTGCTCGACTTCGGTCGCCAACCAGCCGCGTAGCGCGGCGATCGTGCGAGCTTGCACTGGACTGGCCTTGGAGGTCAGCAGGCGGAGCGCGTACTCGGGGTCTTGGGCGATGAAGCGGCGCAAGGGCGCGAAGTCGAGAATGGCGCGAATTACTCGTTCGCAAACGCGCGCGATTCGGGCTGCGCCGCGCAAGCGCAAGCCGCTGTCGGCGCGCTGCAAGGTTGGGTCGCACAGCGACCAGAGGATTTCCGCGAGCAGCAATTCGCGACTGCCGACCCAGCGAAACAAGGTCGCGCGGCTGACCTTAAGCTCAACCGCCAAGGCCCCGATATCGATCCGCTCGCCAGCCAACCAACGGCGGCGGGCGAGCCGAAACGCGTCGACGGGCGTGGCTTTGCTCGGCATCGGAAGTTGCAATTCGCGACTCAGCCGCGTGCCCGCTGTAAATTTGCTCATGGCAGCAGTCTAGCCACACTTGTCACTTGACTCCAGATGCATCACTCGGACTAAATGACGCATTGCCAACGGAGTTACCCGAATGCGCCACACGCCCTTGATCGACCGTCGCCACCTCGATTTCGCTCTTTACGAGCTGCTCGACGTGGCCGCACTCACCGCTTATCCGCGCTTTGCCGAGCACAGCCGCGAGACCTTCGAGGCGGTCACCGAGACCGCGCACAAGGTGGCGATGGAGACCTTCTATCCACACAACCGGCTCAGTGATCTCAACGAGCCGCACATGGTTGACGGCAAGGTCGTGTTGATTCCGGAAGTGGCCGCCGGCGTGCAGGCATTCATCGATGCTGGCTTCATGGCGATTCTTGCCGATGTTGAGGATGGAGGCATGCAACTGCCATTCGTGATGGCGGCGGTGTGCGATGGCCTGTTTGCCTCGGCCAATCTGGGCACCTCGGCATATCCGATGCTGGCGCGCGCGGCCGCCAATTTGCTGGCGGTGTATGCCACCGATGCGCAGAAGCAGCGCTGGATGCGGCCGATTATCGATGGCCGCTACTTCGGCACCATGTGCTTGTCCGAGCCGCAGGCTGGCTCCTCACTGGCGGACATCAAGACCAGCGCCAAGGCACAGGCCGACGGCAGCTATCGCCTGACCGGCGCCAAGATGTGGATCAGCGCCGGCGATCACGAACTGGGCGAGAACATTGTCCACCTTGTGCTGGCGCGGATCGAAGGCGCGCCGGCGGGCGTGCGCGGCATCAGTCTGTTTATCGTGCCGCGCTGGCGGATCAACGCCGATGGCACTCGTGGCGCGCGCAATGACGTGCGACTGGCCGGTCTCAATCACAAGATGGGCCAGCGCGGCAGCGTCAACACTTTCTTGAAATTCGGCGAAAGCGACGACTGTTACGCCGAACTGGTGGGCGAGCCGCATCGTGGGCTCGGCTACATGTTCCACATGATGAACGAGGAGCGCATCGGAGTTGGCATCGGTGCGATCCAGCAGGGCTATGTGGGCTATCTGTATTCGCTGCAATACGCTCGCGAGCGTCGCCAGGGTCGGCATCCGGATCAGAAAGATCCCACTGCGGCGTCACTGGCCATCATCGAGCACGCCGACGTGCGGCGGATGCTGCTGGCGCAACGCGCCTATGTTGAAGGCTCACACCTGTTGAGTCTGCTGGCGGCGACCCTGGTCGACCATGCGCATGCGCCGGATGAAGCCGTGCAGAGCCAGAGCGCGCAACTACTCGACCTGCTGACGCCCATCGTCAAGGCCTGGTCGTCTGATTGGTGCCTGAAGGCCAACGAGTTGGCCGTGCAAGTGCTGGGCGGCTATGGCTACACCCGCGAGTACCCGGTCGAACAGTGTTACCGCGACAACCGCATCAACCCGATTCATGAAGGCACCAACGGCATCCAAGCGCTGGACCTGTTGGGTCGCAAAGTCATGCAGGATGGCGGCGCCGCTCTGCGCCTGTTGTTTGCGCGGATCGAAGAATGCTGTGCGGCCGCCTCTGAACACAAAGCGCTGGCAACGATGGCAGGTGAACTGCGCGCCGCGATGAGCGAAGTCGGCACCGCCACCGTCATCGCCGGCAAGCGGATGGCCGGCGGCGAAGTCCGCACGACCTTGGCCAATGCGCAGTACTACATGAGCGCACTGGGCCACGTCAGCATCGGCTGGATGTGGCTGTGGCAAGCCCTGGCCGCAGAAAACGCCCTGGCAACCGCCGCTGCCCACGATGCGGCGTTCTACCAAGGCAAAGTACACACCTGTCGTTGGTTCTTCGCGGTCGAACTGCCGCAAGTTGCGCACTGGTCGCAACTGATCAGCGGCAATGAACCGAGCGCCTATGCGATGCGCGAGGAGTGGTTTTAGCAGGCAGGCGACGAGATCGCCGCGTTGCGGCCTTTTGGAGGGCCGGGCTCCTGCGCGACCGCTGTTCAAGCGCATGCCAGCGGCCAAAAAAGCAGCGCCCTGCACAGCTAAGGCGTGGCGCCCGTGGCGGTCTCTGAGTTGAACGCTCTACCTGAAGACACATCAATCACCCAACAAAAAAACGGGGCAGCCCAAGCTGCCCCGTCTTCTTCCCCAGCAATCCCGCACATTCAGCAGTTAATCACCTCGTGCTCAGGAATAAGCGGATTCACCATGCGAGGCGATATCCAGACCCTCACGTTCTTCTTCTTCGGTCACGCGTAGTCCAATCGTCACTTTGATCAGGAAGAAAGCAACCGCAGCCACGGCGGCTGACCAGACGATGGTGATCGCGACTGCTTCGGCTTGAATCATTACCTGCGCGGCGATCGAGTATTCGTCGCCCTTGATGCCGCCGAGTGAGCCGGCGGAGAATACGCCGGTCAGCAAGGCACCGAGGATGCCACCGACGCCATGCACGCCGAACACGTCGAGGCTGTCATCAGCACCTAGCAAGCGCTTCAATCCCGACACACCCCAGAAGCACAGCGCGCCGGCCGCCAAGCCGATGATAATCGCGCCCATGACGCCGACCGTGCCGCACGCTGGAGTGATCGCCACCAAGCCCGCGACCGCGCCCGACGCTGCACCCAGCATTGATGCCTTGCGGCGGAACAAGGCTTCCACCAGCGACCACGACAACACGGCGGCGGCGGTGGCCATCAGCGTATTGATGAACGCCAGCGCAGCACCCGCTGTGGCTTCGAGATTGGAACCGGCGTTGAAGCCGAACCAGCCCACCCACAGCAACGAGGCGCCGACCATGGTCAGGGTCAGATTGTGCGGGGGCAGCTTTTCCTTGCCATAGCCCAAGCGCTTGCCGACGAAATAGGCACCCACCAAACCGGCAACACCGGCATTGATATGGACCACGGTGCCGCCGGCGAAATCGATCGCGCCAAGGGTAAACAGATAACCGGGGCCGGCCCAGACCATGTGCGCGATCGGGATGTAGCAGAAGGTGAACCAGATCACCGAGAAGATCAGCACTGCACTGAACTTCATGCGCTCGGCAAATGCACCGACGATGAGGGCGCAGGTGATGCCGGCGAAGGTCGACTGGAAGGCGACAAAGATCAGCTCAGGAATCGCTACGCCAGCGGTAAAGGTGGCCGCCAGCGAATCAATGGTGATGCCTTGCAAGAACAATGCATCGAAGGAGCCGAATATCTTGCCGCCACCCACGAAGGCCAAGCTGTAGCCGTATACCGCCCACAGCACGACGATGAGCGAGAACACGGTCAGTACCTGCATCAGTACCGACAGCATGTTTTTCGAGCGCACCAGGCCGCCATAGAACAGCGCCAAGCCCGGCACCGCCATCAAGGTGACCAGCAAGGTTGCAACCATCATCCACGCGGTGTCGCCCTTGTCCACGGTGGGTGGCGCTTCGGCTTCAGCGGCGGCTTCTTCAGCGGGAGCAGGTTCGGCGACTGCAGCAGCGGGTGCCGCCGTTTCGCTTGTCGCCGGGTCTGCGGCGACCGCCTCAGCAGTGCCGACTTCGCTAGTCGCAGCGGTAGCTTCGGTGGAGGATGGGGGTGCCGCGGGCGTGTCCTGCGCAAACACCAGCGGTGCAGCGGCAGTCAGTCCAAAGGCGAGCAGCACCGCAAAGGCGGCGCGCCGGAACGTTTTCGTTCGAAGGGTCATGGCGTGTCCTTTAAGGTAGGCATTCAAAGTGCGAAATCGTCTTGCTCGCCGGTGCGAATGCGCACCACGCGGTCCAGCGGCAGCACAAAAATCTTGCCGTCGCCAACCTTGTCGGTACGCGAGGACTCGATGATCACTTCGATGGCGCGATCAACCAGCGCTTCGTTGACGGCGGTTTCGATCTTGAGTTTCGGCAGGAAATCGACCGCATATTCGGCACCGCGATACAACTCGGTGTGGCCTTTCTGGCGGCCAAAGCCCTTGACCTCGGTAACGGTCAAACCGGAGACGCCCAATTGCGCCAGCGCTTCGCGGACGTTGTCCAGTTTGAACGGTCGGATGATGGCGATAATAAGTTTCATGAGTCTCCTCGCTCAGCTAATGACGACGTGGGAACTTGCAGCCGCCCGCAGCGCGAGCAAACACGTGCGGCATAAGTCCTCCCCCCACCGCTGCTCTTGCTGATTTCATGCCAACTGCGACTGCGCCGCCTCTTGTGCGTTGCAACAATGACTTGCGCTCGATTGGCGCAGAAAGCGGGCAAGGACCTGCACCGCGCCGGCTCGTTCGGCTGCGTCTATGCACCATTTAAGTGCGCTGATATGTGTGTTGACCCTGCCCGGTATGATTTGCCGAACTTTGCCGAGCTTTGATGCGAAAAATCGACTTCGTGATGAAGCCGGGTCTCGTCTACAAGCAAATAGGCCATCGCCAATGGAACAGCTTGTGCGCGCCGCACACTGACTCCATATCGCGACCCACTGCCTACTTTTGGACCATCGATGAATCTGCCCGCCGTCAGCGCCAGCTTGCACAGTTTTGACGCCACCGCCGCCACCTTCGAAGTGGACGTGATGGCGCGTTCCATGACCACGCCCGTTCTGATCGATTTCTGGGCACCGTGGTGCGCGCCATGCAAACAGTTGAAGCCGGTGCTGGAAAAGTTGGCCGACGAATTTAATGGCGGCTTTGTTCTCGCCAAAGTGAACAGCGACGATGAGGGCCAGCTCGCAGCGATGTTCGGCATTCGCTCGTTGCCAACGGTGATGCTGATGAAGGACGGCCAGCCCGTTGATGGCTTCATGGGCGCGCAGCCAGAACCGGTGTTGCGGCAGTTCCTGGCGCAACACGGCATCACCCCTGCCGCCAATGACGATGCCGACGATGACTTGGCCGATGCGGTATCCGCGCCACCTCTGGACGAGCAGATCGCCAGTCTGCGCGAGCAGATTGCCGCCGATTCCGAGCAGACTGAACTGCGGCTAGACCTCGCCCTTGCCTTGGCCCAGATTGGTGAAACCGACGAGGCCGGCCAGCTACTGGACGCCCTGCCGGCCAAGTTGGCCAGCGATGATCGGGTACGTCGCGCCCGCGCCACGATGGGATTTGCCAAGCTGCTGCGCGATTCGCCGCCCCCGGCGCTGTTGGCCCAGCGCCTGCACAGCGACGAAAATGACCATCAGGCTCGCCACCTGCTGGGCGTGCATGCGCTGGTAGCTGGCGACCCCGAGGCCGCACTTGAATTGTTCATCGAGCTGCTCAAGCGCGATCGGCTGTATGCCGACGGCATCGCCAAACGCACCCTGCTCGACGCCTTCGTGGTGATCGATGACGCCGACCTGGTCAGTCGCTTTCGCCGCAAGATGGCAACGCTGCTGTTCTGATGTCGCACGCGCCGACGCCATCGCGACGGCGCTCTGATGGTGAATCGGTGGCGGACGCCTTGGCCTATCCGTTTGCCAGCGACGCCCTGATCACCAATCTGGTGCTGACGTTGTCGCAAATCGTGGTCAGCTACGTGCCAGTGATTGGCCTTTTCCTGCAGCTGTTGGTGTGGATGTCGGCCTACCGATACGCGCTGGAAGTCATGACCGCCAGCGGTCAGGGCCGGCAAGATCCACCGCAAGGATCGATGCTGACGGATACCGGCACCCAGCGCAGCCATCTATGGATCCATGCTCTGGTGATTCTGGCGCTGGTGTTCGCCGCCAACGTGCTTGGCAATTGGCCAGCGGTATTGATGCTGGTGGGTATTTCACTGGCGCTTCCCGGCGCGCTGTTGGCGCTGGCTGCGGCGCAAAACCTGCTGGCCGCGTTCAATCCTGCAGCGTGGTTGGCGGTGTTGCGTATCGTTGGACCGGGCTATTTGCTGCTGTCGCTGGCCATCGGCATGACCTTGGCTCTGCAACTCGCGGGGTCGCGTGTATTCGCCGAGTTGCAGCCAGCCGTGCTCGGCAATCTCCTGTATTACTTCAGCGTCCACGCCGCGTTGTTTGCGGCTTTCCGTTTGATAGGCACCCGTTTGCATGCACATGCCGATGCGCTCGGCTTAGAGCAGGCCAGTGTCACTCGCCCCGTTTTGGCCCGCGAGCGAGAGCAACAACAAGTGACAAAAGAAGCTTTGGTGGCTGCCGCAATTGAAGACCCCGCGGGCAGGGCTGCCGCGCTCGATCCGATCCTTCGCCGCGGCGGCGCCAGCGCGGAGTTGCATGCCGAATACCGTCGCTGTTTGCGCGCCAGCGGCAATCTCGCCGGACTGCGCAAACACGCTGAGGTACGCATCTGCGAACTGCTGGTACTAAAACATCCCAAGCTGGCACTTGCACTCGCAGTAGAGGCCTTCGCTGATCACCCGGAACTTGTCCTGCCTGATGCGGATTCCACCCGCAGCCTGCTGGATGCCGCGCAAGCGGCCGGCCAGCTGCGCTTGGCTGCACGCGCGGTGAGCAACTACCGTGATGCCTTTCCACGTCGATTGGATGGCATACCGTTGGCCATTCGCGCCGCCGTTTTACTGGCGGACAAACTCAGCGACCGAAACGCCGCCGAAGCCCTGCTGGTTGCAGCCGCCGAGAACGCTGGCGACGGCACTCATGCCGACGAGATCAAGCGGTTACTGCTGCGTTTGCATGCGGGCATCGAATTGACTTCGGCGTCGACCGACGTGAAACGCCCAAGTGGCTAAGCTCGGGCGTCAGTTTTCGCGTCGGTTGGCCACGTCAATTCGAGTCCGCACCTGATGTCTCCGCGCAAACTTCGCCTGCTTTTCAATTTCTGGCCGCCGTTTCTTTTTGCTGGCATCCGCATAGAAGCGATCACCGACGACTGGCGCTACGCCCGAGCCCGGCTGAAGCTGCGTTGGTACAACCGAAATTACGTCGGCACCGCTTTTGGCGGCAGCTTGTTCGCGCTCACCGACCCGTTCTGGATGATCCTGCTGATGGAGTCGCTGGGCCGCGATTACGTGGTCTGGGACAAGGCGGCTGAAATCGACTTCATTGCGCCGGGCCGTGGCGACGTGATCGCCGAGTTTCGTGTGGAGGACAGTGTGCTTGCTGAGTTGCGCGCCGCCAGCGCCGACGGCAGCAAGGTGCTGCGCTGGTTCAGCACCGAAGTTCGCAGCCTCGAAGGTGAACTAGTAGCCCGTGTGCGCAAGCAAAATTTACCTGCGTCGCAAAAAACCGGCGTAGCGTGAGCAGCATGCACTCTCAATCTCGCGATCAACGCGCGCTTGGCGCGACCCATGTCGACTAGGCCGCCGCCGGCGCCCAGCCGTTATCGTCGGCGCGTGCTGTTATTAGGCGCTGCCATTGGCGTGCTTGGAACGGCACTGCTGGTCGCCGCCTTGTTGACGATGCTCTGGCTGGAGTCTTATTCCACCGAGAACGAGCGCGCCGGCAATCTGGCCCACACCCTTGGCGAGCGCACCGAAGCCATCTTGATCGACACCCGCGAACTGCTGGCGCGACTCGATCAATTGCCGCCGCCCACCTGCTCGCCCGCGCACTTGCAAGCCATGCAGGAAGCCGCCGTCACTCGCCCGCACTTGCGCGCGCTGGGCCATTGGCGCGCCAGTGAACGTGTCTGCGGCGTGGGCTTTGTGGCCAGCGAAGGCCTGCGACCGCCCAAAGCGGACCGCATCTACGATTCTGGGGTGATTGCCTGGTGGCCGGGACCGCACACCGAAGTCGGCGGTGTGCCCTTGTTCCTGATGCGTTTCGGACAACATGACGCGGCCATTGACCCGCGCATGTTGATCGACGCCGCCACCTTGCAGGATCGGCAGGCGGCGCTATGGGTCGAGGGCCTGCGCATGGTCACCGTGCCCTCGGGCGCGGAATTGCCCGATCCGCAAAGCTTGCCGCAAGGGCTCAATGTCGACAATCAGGGCCAGCGTCTGTTGTCGCGTTTCTCGCACAACGCCGTGTTCCCGATCGATGTGGTCGCCGTCGAACCGCTGGCTCATTTCTGGTCGCGGCAGCGCTCATTGCTGGCGGTGGGCTGCGGCCTTGCTTTGGTCATGCTCATCGGTTGGCTGGTCATGCTGCAACGCCTGCTGAGCAGGCAGCTCAGTCCGGAAACCGCGCTCCGGCGAGCGCTGCGCGACGGCCGCATCGTCGCTCACTATCAACCCGTCATCGAGTTTGCCAGTGGCCGCTGCGTGGGCGCCGAGGCGCTGGCGCGCTGGGAACACGAGGATGGGCATCTGGTCGCGCCGGACGCGTTCTTGCCCTTGGCCGAGCAATGCGGACTCACCGCCGCCATCACCCAGGCCATGCTGGAAGCGGTGCTCGATGACCTGCCCCGACTGTTGGCGCGCGCACCCACCACCACCATCAACTTGAACCTTGCTCCGTCAGATCTGGAGAACGAGGTCTTCGGCAGTGTCCTCGACGCAGGTTTGCGGCGGACCGGTCTGCCGTCATCTGCGATCAAACTCGAGATCACCGAGCGCGGCTTGGTGAACAGTGATCTCGCCCGCGGTCTGATCCGGCGTTTCCGCAACAGCGGCCACCAAGTGGCGGTTGACGACTTTGGTACAGGCTATTCCAGTTTGTCCTACCTGCAA
>JBBQQV010000085.1:0-9331 GCA_038215505.1 Lysobacterales bacterium | reverse complement strand
TCAAGCGAAGCGGGTCCGTACTGCTTGGCCCAGCGCGGAAATTCTGCGCGAGCACCCAGTACTGACGCGCCACCGGCCGCGAGGCAATGGCCAGTTCGCAACGCTCGCTTGCAATCGAAACGGCGGATTGGCAAAGCTCCTCGAATTCATCGGGCAAGCCGTCCGCGTCCACGTCCTCACCGACATACAAGTCAACATCCTGTGCGCTGGTCGAACTCGCATTCGCGAGCAGACGAAAGCCCGCCGGCGTGGCAGATGCGGGCACGTTGACCAAGCTGACGAGAGTGCCGGTACCGAAGCTGTCGTACACCTCGCGGTTGGTCGGGTCTTGCGCGGTGGTCTCCACGCGAAGCGTCGGCGGCACCAGCGCAGTCACCGCAAAGGTCAGGTCAGGCAAAGCGATCAAACCGGAAATATTGACGTCGGACACACTGCGGTCGGCGCCGCTGAACAACGAAAGTTTTGGCAGTAAGCCAGGCGTTGCGAACACGTGCACAGTGATGCGCGCATCGGCCGCCGCTGGCCCACTCACCCGCCGCAGCACCAATCTACCTGACACCCAGCGACCGGCCAGCACCGGATCATCCACGATCAACTCGATTTGCAGTGATTGGCTGGCACCGGCGGCAAGGTCGAATTCAGTCGGCGTGACCACCGCGCGAGCGCCCGCCGTCAACTCCGCTTCCACCCGCCAACGACCCCCGCCGACCAGGTCGCGCACTTGCCGATTGAAGCCGCAGCGCTCGAAACAAAGCGGTTCGACCAAGGCGGCTTGATTAAGGTTCTTCGGCTGGCCGCCCAAGGCAGGCTGCGCGGCTCGGAATTCCGCCGGCGTGACCGGAAAACTCAAGCCCGCACGCACCGCATCAGCCGCAGAAACGCGTCCACTGCCCTGCTCGTAAGGCGTGGCGATGCGGGTTCCATCCGAACTGCGCACGACCGGCAAGGCCGTGGTGACCAATGCAGATTCGATATCCGACACCGACCAGTTGGGCTTGAGCGCGCGCAGCAGCGCCACCGTGCCGGCAACGTGCGGAGTCGCCATCGAGGTGCCGGTCAAAAATGCGAAGCCGTTGCCCTCGCCTGCCGCCGCCAGGATCGACGTGCCAGGCGCACTGATTGTTGGCTTGAGAATGCCTTCGACCGACGGCGGCCCGCGCCCACTGACGGAGTTCAGCAAGTCAGCCATCTGCGGCACGCTGCGCACCTCTGCACCCTCGATGCGACCGCGATGACCGCTGCCGCCAGCCAACCAGTGGCGCAGCAGAGTGCCATCCTGAAAACCAATGTGGGTGGCCGGAATGCTGTGCGCATCGGCGACCGTACTCTCACCTTCCAGTGCCGTATTGGTGAGGACCATGCCGCCGCCACCGGCCAAGCGAACGTTGTTGCTCTTGGCAAGGCGCGCTTGGGTGCCGCGCGCGCAAACCACGATCTCGCCGTTGAATACTCGCCCCACGAAAGGGTTGCTTATGCCGCTTGGTGGTGAATCGATGTTGCTGCCAATGCTGCAACCCGGGAAATCCAGAGGAACCACGATGCTGGCCGGGCCATAGGCGTCGGTCAGGCCCACCCCCAGCAGCACGCCCCCCTGCGGCGGTGACGTGTTGCCGCCTGCCAGATCCACCAGGCGATTGGCGATGGCCCGATCATGTGTCGTATTGGCGGCCGCGATGACCCAGGGCGAGTTGCTGGGCGCATCGATGCTGCCTTCACCCGGCCCAGAGTTGCCAGCGGCCACGACCACCACTACGCCGGCTTCACGCGCATTCAACATGGCCAGCGAATCGCTGGTGCCCCAAGGATCGCGCGCATCCGCGCCAATCGAATAATTGATAACCTCCACTCGATCTTCGACAGCCCGGTTGATGGCCGCCAGCACCCAACTGCCGCGGCAATCCTCTTCTTCTTCGCAGGCCTTGTAGTGAATGAGATTGGCATGTGGAGCGACCCCGGAAATCTGCCGCGGAATCGACCTGCCAGCGACAGTGATGAAGGCATTCACCAGATTGCCCGCCGCGGTGGAGCTGACGTGAGTGCCGTGGCCATCGGGATCCAGCCCCACATTGGGCTCGCGGTCATTGCAATCGGTGCTGTTGTGCACACCCGTACAGATCGTGAAGTCATACAAGCCGATCAACTTGCCGTTGCAAAAACTCGCATTGGTGATGCAAAGGCCGAACACTGCGCCACGCGGATTGGTGTGCACATACGCATCGACCGGACCAATCGCCGCGAACGATGGATGACCGCGATTGATACCGCTGTCGATGATCCCGATCACCACGCCCTCTCCGCGGCTAGAGACGCCATTGACGCCACTCCACACTTGCGCCGCGCCGATCCATTGCGGACCGGCATCGGTTCTGGGTGCACGCATAAACTCGGGCTCGACCAAGGTCACGCCGGGCAAGCCGGCGACCCGCTCCGCTTCGGCCGCGCTCAGCTGCATCACGACGAGGTGATTGACGACATCCAGGCTCAGGCTTGGCTCAACTTGCCGTCCCAGCGCCAGAGAAATATCGCGAAGGTGCTGATCGCGCCGCTCGGCCAGCCAACCCCGATACGCCTTGGCAGCCGGCGAGTGCACATCCAGCTGCTGCTCGCCAGTCGCCGACGGACTGGTCGCCTTCAGCGCCGCACGTCGCGGATCGGCATCGCCGTCAAAGCCCCGAAACGCAGCCAAGGGCGGCTCGGAGAAACTGACGAGGTAGCTGCCATCGATGGTCGCCTTGTCGATTGCCATTGCGTTACGCGCAGTGGCTGGGCCAGCACCTAACAAGCACAGGAGTACCAACAAGAACGCGTTGCGCTTCATGAGCATGCAGCCACCGAGAACATACCCGGCAGTCTACCCGCGCGAAGCACTCGTTGAGCCCGGTCGCTAATGCCGATTCAGCCACCCATCACGCCAATCCGACCGACGGCCATCTGCGCCAAAAGCATTGGCCGAGAGTTCCCTCCGCTCAACTCGACGGCAAAGCGACACCCCACCCGCATGCTCAGCGAAGCGCCGGCTAGCTGGCTTCGTTACGCTATCGGGGCCACCTTAAGACCGTATCCGCGCCGATGACGTTTGCTGGCGCAGCCGGCGATGTGCAGAGAGGGTCGGCGGGGGTCAGTCGCTCAAGCGCCAAACTTCCGTGTTCATTGAGGTCGTCTCGGCGCCAACTGGCAGTCGCACGATTGCAACCATGAAACGTCAACACCAGTTCGCCCACGGGCTCCAACTGGATCGGTGTTTCGGCCACAAATCGTCCGCCTCGCACAGCAACCAGCGACGCACGGGCAATGGCGCCATTCAACGGCGCAAGGCCATAGAACCAGGCTGGCCTGTCGTCATTGACCGCAAAAGTGAACCAGCCGAAAGCGATCTGGTTGCTGGCCGCAAGCCATTCAAAGCTGAAACCTTGCCCATCGAGCGCTGGGCTGAACCACGTACCCGTCGCAAATCTGGCGGGCACGAACGCCGGCGCGTTTCCCGTCACCCGCACCCGTCCGGCCATGCCGCGCCGGCCGAGGCTGCCGTGCTCGGTGCAGTAATAGTCGTAGTCGCCCGGCTGGGTAAATGTGTAGCTGTACGTCCAAAGATCGCTGCGTGGCGCACCCGACGAGAACACGCCGTTGTCAGCCAATACGTTATGCAGACCATCCTGATTGCGCCAGACCACGGTGTCGCCCGCCGCGACCTCGATCTCAGCGGGCGCAAATCGAAAACTGACCACGTCGACCACGTGCTCACGCCCGTCGGCGCTCGCCGCTACTAGCAAGCACGCCAGCATGAACGCCTGCAGCAACCTTCTGCGCATATCATTTGTCCATCAGAAAATGTATCTCCAGTCTTGCTGGCGGTGATGACGAAGGTGCGACATCTGGCGCGCACAACCGATCAAGCACTTACCCAACCGGCGATGGGTGCCAAGACAAGTGGGCTGCCAAGACTAGTGGCATGCTTGACGGCCTTGCTGACGCTGCCGTCGAGAGCTGGGCTTGCGTGCTCGCCCATCCAAGGCCCCACTGGGTTACCCTGCGCGCCCGCCGCTGATGTGCAAGCACAGCGATGCCTCTTGCTATGCCTCTTAAGTTGATCCCGCCATGCCTTTGCTAACCGTGCAAGACCTCGACTATTCAGTCGGCGGCCCGCTGCTGATTGAACAAGCCACCTTCAGCATTGACCGTGGCGAGCGCATTTGTATCGTGGGACGCAATGGGGCGGGCAAGTCAACCTTGTTGCGGTTGTTGGATGCTGAGTTGAGCCCGGATGGCGGCCGGGTAATTCGCGAGATCGGCGTGCGCGTCGGCAGAATGGCGCAGGAAGTCGATGCCGGCATTCAGGGTCAAGTGTTCGATGTGGTGGCTGCGGGTGCGGGTGATCTGGGTGAATTGCTGGCCCAGTATCACCATGTCAGCCACGCCGCTGAGTTCGACGCAAAGTTGCTCGCCGATCTGCACGAGCGCATCGACGCGGCCGAGGGCTGGACGCTGGAGAGCCGTGTCGAAAAGGTGATCGAACGCTTGAGTCTGCCTGCCGAGGCCGAGCTTTCCTCGCTCTCGGGAGGGATGAAGCGCCGCGTCCTGTTGGCCCGTGCGCTGATATCCGAGCCCGATGTGCTGCTGCTCGATGAGCCCACCAATCATCTGGACCTGCCATCGATCACCTGGCTGGAAACTTTTCTGAAGGAGTTCAGCGGCGCCATCGTCTTCGTCACCCATGACCGCGCTTTTTTGCGCGCCTTGGCCACCCGCATCATTGAAATTGACCGCGGCGCGGTAAGCAGCTGGCCCGGCGACTACGCCAACTTCCTGCGCCGCAAAGAAGAGCGGCTGCACGCCGAGGCGCAGGAGAACGCCTTGTTTGATCGACGTTTGGCCGAAGAGGAAGTGTGGATTCGGCAAGGCATCAAAGCCCGCCGCACCCGCAATGAAGGCCGCGTGCGCGCACTGGAAGCGATGCGTCGCGAGCGCTCTGAGCGTCGCGAGAAGAGCGGCAACGTGCGTCTCGCCATTGCCGAGGCAAACAAGTCTGGCCGCCGCGTACTGCAAGCCGAAAACGTCAACTATTCCATCGGCGACCGCTGCCTGCTGAAGGACTTTACGACCGTTGTCCAGCGCGGCGACCGCATCGGCATCATCGGTCATAACGGCTCCGGCAAGACCACCCTGCTGCGCCTGTTGCTGGGCGAGTTGCAGCCGGACAGCGGCGAAATACGATCTGGCACGCAGTTGGAAGTTGCCTATTTCGACCAGTTGCGCAATGTGCTGCGTGAGGACTGGAACGCGTTGGATAACGTCGCCGAAGGCCAAGAGTTCATCGAGATCGCCGGCCGCCGCGTGCACGCGCTGGGTTATCTGCAGGACTTCATGTTCACCCCCGAACGTGCCCGTGCGCCAATCACCCGGCTATCCGGTGGCGAGCGCAATCGACTGTTGCTGGCGCGCCTGTTCGCACGCCCATCCAACCTGTTGGTGATGGATGAGCCGACCAACGACCTCGATGTCGAAACCCTGGAACTTCTGGAAGAACAACTCGCCGGCTACCCCGGCACCCTGCTACTGGTCTCCCATGACCGCGCGTTTCTCGATGCAGTGACCACCAGCGTGCTGGTGCTCGATGGCGACGGCGGCGCGATTGAATACGTTGGCGGCTACAGCGACTACGCGCAGATGCAAGCCCGCGCGGTGGCATCCAAGTCCGCCGAAGCGCGCGCCACACCCAGCGTCACCGCGCCCGTCGCCGCGCCAGCCAGCATTGCCAAACGTAAACTCAGCTTCAAAGAGCAACGCGAACTCGACGCACTGCCGCTGTTGATCGAAACCTTGGATGCCGAGTCCGCCAGCATCTCTCAGGCGATGTCTGACCCCGCCGTCTTCAGCGACGCCAGCCGTGCCAAAACCCACGGCGCGCGATTGGCTGCGATTCAAATAGAGTCAGCACATGCCTATGCGCGTTGGGAAGCGTTGGAAGGAAGCTAGCCCCAATACTGTTCGTTTTGTTGTTTCGTGGTGATGCTTTGACAAGCCTGTCCTGAGCCTGTCGAAGGGCTCTGCACCGGGTGACTGGAGGTTGCCGAACCGCGATCGCCAGAAACTTCAGGGCCGTGTGCCCCGTTCGACACCTCAGGGCAGGCTTCGATACTTGCCCATGAACGGCGACCCGCCGTGTGCTTTTGCGGGAGCGCCGGATGGCGCGATTTGGCCGCCTAATTCGATCCTGTGGCTTGCGGCATCGCGCCTTCCGGCGCTCCCACAAAAGCCGGGATTGCTCGGCCAGGCTAGCAGCCTGTGGGACTTAGGTTGGCCGGGCCACTAGGTGCGCAATCGCACCGACGCCAAATCGATAGACATGCAACCTGTAAGGGGCAGCGAACACGCGTCGCCCTCGCAATCCGCAGCTTGACTCAAGGCGCAGGCACATGTCAGTTGGCACTATCTTGTTGATCGTATTGATCCTGATTCTGATTGGTGCCCTGCCGACCTGGGGCCATAGTCGCAGTTGGGGCTACGCGCCCAGCGGTGGTGTGGGATTGGTGGTTGTCATCCTCGTTGTACTCCTGCTGATGGGTCGCATCTAGATGCCTGCTGCACTCTCGGTTGAATGCGACACCGCCGAAAGTGACTTCGAGTGGGGCTGATCGACGTGATCAGCCGCAGCGCCACGGCTGCATGGTGGCTTTCGATATGGCAACGCATACGTGCACAAGCGGGAGCAGAGCAAAGGCCTGCTGAGTCCGAGCTGGACCACGATTTGTTGCCATTGCAGGCCGAGCTCTTCAGCGCCGAGCAAATGGCCATGCATGGTGTTGCGCTGGCAGGCTCGCACACGCTGGGTGGCACGGGCGTTCGCGATCAACTGTTGGCGCGGCTCGACGACAACGCTCAGGTTCTGCTGAAAACCAGCACGGTGCTGACGGCTGCCCTGAAAAGCCGGCAGCGCATCGCACCCGCGGGGGAATGGCTGCTCGACAATTTCCACCTGATCGAAGAGCAGATCAGCACCGCGAAGCAGCATCTGCCGAAGGCCTACAGTCGGCAGTTGCCGCGATTGGCCAGCGGTCCGTCGCACGGACTACCGCGCGTTTACGACCTCGCCTTGGCGATCATTTCGCACGGCGACGGTCGTGTGGATGCGGACACACTCAATCGGTTTGTCGCCGCCTACCAGACGGTCAGCGTGCTGACGTTAGGCGAGTTGTGGGCCATTCCGATCATGTTGCGACTGGCTTTGATCGAGAACCTGCGCCGCGTCGGCGCACGCATCTCGGCCGCTCGTCTGCAGTTGGACACCGCCCAGGATTGGGCCAACAAGATGATGGACGTCGCCGCCCGCGATCCCAAAAGCCTGATTCTGGTGATCGCCGATATGGCGCGCTCGAGTCCGCCGCTGGCCAGTCCATTTGTGGCCGAACTGGCGCGCCGCCTGCAGGGCCACGGCTCAGCGCTGGCGCTGCCGTTGACCTGGATTGAGCAGCGGTTGGCGGAGCATAACCAGACCATCGAGCAGATGGTGCTGTCAGAAACCAAGCAGCAAGCCGCCGATCAGGTCTCGATCAGCAACAGCATCGGCGGCCTGCGCTCGCTCGCCTCGCTCGACTGGCGCGTATTCGTCGAGGCGATGAGCGTAGTCGAGCAGACCTTGCGCGAGGATGGCAACGGCAGCTATGCCGCCATGGATTTCGCAACGCGTGATCGCTATCGCCATGTGGTGGCGCGCATCGCCAAGCGCAGTGTGCTGAGCGAAGCAGAGGTCGCCGCCGCCGTGATTGCCTTGACGCGATCAAACGCGTCCTCGAATGACGCAACCGGCCATGTTGGCTATTTCCTGGTCGACGCGGGTCTGGCGAAACTGGAGGCGTCTCTGGGCGTGCGGCCAGCTAGTCTATTGACCGCGCTGCGACGCGGGTCCGGTCGCTGGTTGCTGGCGCTGCACCTCGGCACGCTGGGCGCGCTGAGTGTGGCCTTCAGCCTATTCCTGCTCGCCATCGCTGAAGGTGACGGCAGTGCGCAATTGGTGCTGCTCGCGATATCCGTGCCCGCCTTGCTGGCAGGCAGCCAACTGGCAAGCGCCCTGCTCAACTGGTTGGCAACCCTGTTGAGCTCACCGCAACTGCTGCCCCGCATGGACTTCTCGCGCGGCTTACCCGCCGCCATGCGCAGCGTGGTGGTGGTGCCCACCTTGATTCACCGAATCGACGAAATAGACGCCTTGCTGGAAGCCTTGGAAGTGCGAGTGCTCGGCAATCGCGACGACTACCTGCACTTTGCCCTGTTGACCGACTTTCGCGATGCAGCCACAGAGACTACCGCCAATGACGAAGCCCTGCTGCGCCACGTGCAGGCCGGAATCTGGCGCCTAAACGAGCAATACGCGGGTACGCACGGGGATCGCTGTTTCCTGCTGCATCGCCCGCGCCTTTGGAATGCAGCAGATAAGGTCTGGATGGGCTTTGAACGCAAGCGCGGCAAGCTGGCGGATCTCAATGCGGCCTTGCGCGGCGACGTCGGCACGCGCTTCTCGCTGATCGTCGGCGACATCAGCGTGCTGGCGGACGCCAAGTACGTCATCACCTTGGATACCGACACCCAACTACCGCGCGATTGCGCTCGCCAGTTGATTGCAGTGATGGCGCATCCGCTTAATCGACCGCGCTACGACGCCACTTTGCAGCGGGTGGTTAGTGGCTACGGCATCCTGCAGCCGCGCATGGCGGCCAGTTTGTCCGGTGCCAACGGCTCCCGCTATGCACAGTTGTTCGGCTCCGAGGCCGGCATTGATCCGTATACGCGCTCTGTCTCTGACGTTTACCAGGACCTGTATGGCGAAGGCTCGTTTATCGGCAAGGGCATCTACGACATTGATGCGTTTGAAAGCGCCATGCGCGGTCGTTTCCCGGAAAATCGCATCCTGAGTCATGACCTGCTGGAAGGCTGCTACGCGCGCTCAGGACTGCTCAGCGATGTCCTGCTCTACGAGGATTACCCGGTCCGCTTCGACGCCGATGTCAGTCGCCAACGACGCTGGATTCGTGGCGATTGGCAAATCGCTGCGTGGATGCTGCCACGGGTTCCGGTGTTGGCGGGGCACAAGCAGGACAACCCGTTGTCACCGTTATCGCGTTGGAAGATCTTCGACAATCTGCGGCGCAGCCTGGTGGCACCCGCATTGCTGCTGTTATTGCTGATCGGCTGGTTCAGTGTGGCGAAGCCGTGGCTGTGGACAGTCGCCGTGCTGGGTGTGGTGTTCATGCCGCCGCTGCTGGCTGCATTGCTTGACCTGCTGCGCAAGTCAGCCGACGTGCAATTGCGCCAGCACCTGGCTGCGCTGACGCGCTCG
>JBBQQV010000084.1:0-9367 GCA_038215505.1 Lysobacterales bacterium | reverse complement strand
TTCTGGTAAGCCGTCCACGCGGCCGTGTTGAAGGCCGTTTGCGCCGTCGCATGATTAGCGCTGGCATCGCCGAACGAACAAATGGCGATGCTGTCGTCGGGAATCGGCAGGCTGTGGCCGATGCGCTTGGCCTGATCGATGGCCATTGCCGTGCCGAAGGCCTTGGGCGGATGGCTGGCGATGGTCGAGGTCTGCGGCAACACCCACAAGGGCTTGCTACCCCAGACTTTGTGACGCCCGCCCGAGATGGGATCTTGGCTGCTGGCCGCAAATGACAAGGCGGAATCCATCACCGGATCCATCCCCGGCAGCTTGCGAAAACGCTCGGCCATGAAGCCGCCTGAGCGGTAGTGCAAGAACGCGGGATCGGTATGACGGGCAAGCCGCGCCACCATCGCATTACCCTCGTGGCCGGAACTGCCAATGGTGTAAAAAACCTTGTTCTGCACGCGCAGCACCCGCGCCATCAAATCCAGGTGGCGACTGATCAGTTGCGACTCGAACAGATCGAGAAAATCGGCGACGCTGCAAGCGCTGTCCTTGCAAACGGGCGCGGCGTCAGCCGGACGCAATCCAGTCGTTCCCCTCCACGCACCCACGAATTCAAGGAAATTCTGGTCGCAGACCTTGGCGCGATTGATGTCTTTTTGGCGCGGATGAATTGCTACAGCAGCGGTCATGTGGGCGAACCACTCAATAAGTAGTGTTGAAATTGTTGAAATTGCTGGAGTCAAAAAGACCCCGTCAGACCACACCGTTGCGGCGATTCTCCCGCCAAACTTCACGGGTCTGACCCCACGAATGCACGTGCAAGGTTTCGAAAGGTGCGGGCAGACGCACCGCCCCACGATTGCTTGACCCCAGCCGATGCGCAAGCACCTGCGAGGGGCGATTCTCGGGGTCGATGGTGTGGATCACATCGGTCCAACCCAGCGTATCGAAAGCCCAGTCGATGCTTGCCACTGCTGCCTCTCGGGCAAACCCTTGGCCCCAGGCAGAGCGACTCAATCCCCAACCCACTTCCGTGCCCGGCCAACCATCGGGCTGCCACGGCCCTACCCGACCTATCCAGCGACCACTCACTTTCTCGATCACCGAGAACATGGCGAACCCAGTGAGCTGCCATGAGCCAGCCATGGCCATGAAACCCCGCCAAACCGCTGCACGCGGCTGCGGACCACCGATGTAGCGGGCAGCTTCCGGGTCCGCCATGAATTCGACCCAAGGCTCGAAATCCAACAGCGCCGGTGGACGCAGGATTAGACGCTCAGTCTCGATCCGCAACGATTCAATCATTGGAGGTGTCCAGCAAACAGCCCTTCAGCGGGCCGCAATTCAGAACGCGTTGATGCCGGTCAACTGCTTGCCGATCACCAACTGATGGACAGTCTCGGTGCCTTCATAGGTAATCACCGATTCCAGATTGAGTGCGTGCCGAATGGGACAGTACTCGGTGGTTATGCCAGCGCCACCGAGCACGTCCCGCGCTTCGCGAGCAATATCGAGCGCCATCCGGCAGTTGTTCCACTTGGCCAAACTGACTTGCGAGGGCTGCATCCGCCCCGCGTCTTTCAAGCGGCCCAGTTGCAAGCACAGCATTTGCGCCAAGGTGATGCGACGCGACATCTCGGCGAGTTTTAGCTGCACGATTTGGGTGGCGGCGATGGGCTTGCCAAACAGGACCCGCGACTTCGAGTACTCGATTGCTTCATGCAAGCAAGCAATGGCCGCGCCGATCGGTCCCCAAGTAATGCCGTAGCGCGCCTGCGTCAAGCAACCCAGCGGGCCCTTGAGTCCAACCACGTTGGGCAGACGCGCGCTGTCGGGCACACGCACGTTGTCGAAAAACAAACCCGAGGTCACCGAGGCACGCAAGCTCATCTTGTGCTTCACCTCTTGCGCGGTAAAACCTGGCGTATCGGTGGGCACGATGAAGCCTTGGATGCCGTCTTCGGTCTGCGCCCAGACAATGGCGATCTTGGCCACGTTGCCATTGGTGATCCACATCTTGGCACCGTTGATCAGCCAATCACCGCCGTCGCGACGCGCGTTGGTCTTCATGTTGGCCGGGTCAGAACCGCCGTGCGGCTCGGTCAAGCCAAAACAACCGATCACTTCACCGGCAGCCATCTGCGGCAACCATTGCGTGCGCTGCTCTTCGGATCCGAAAGCGTAAATCGGATACATGCACAGCGAGCTTTGCACCGACACAAAACTGCGGATGCCAGAATCACCGCGCTCCAGTTCCTGGCAAATCAAGCCATAAGACACTGCGTTCAGCCCCGCGCAACCGTACTGCTCGGGCAGGGACGAACCCAACAATCCCATCGCCGCAATCTCTGGAATCAACTCGCTGGGAAATCGACCTTCGTCGAAACAGTTGCCGATGATTGGCAACACTCGCTCATCGGTGAAGCGAGCCACTGAATCCTGCACCGCGCGCTCTTCATCAGTGAGCATTCCGCGCACATCAAACAGGTCATAGGGATTAAGCACGGACATGCAGGCTCCTGCGGCAAGGTCGGAAAAGTTAGCTCGCCATTCTATCGGTGCGAAGCGCCAGGGTCACGTGATAGCGGAGGCCTTGGGTCCTAGCGGTGGAAGCTGTGGGAGCGGCGGAAGTTGCGAGAGGTCGAGCCTCCTGTTAGCACATTCGCGGCTTCTGCCGCTCCCACTGTTGTTGCTGGAGCTAGCAGCCTGCAACGCCCCGCAATTGGATTCGGCTAAAATTTGCGCCCTTCCCCGCTGGCCATTCGACATGCAACTTCCTTTGGTGCGCGCAATCATCACCGGCGGAGCTTCTGGACTTGGCTTGGCTGTCGCCAGACATCTGCTCGCCCAAGGCGCGCGCGTGGCGTTGTTTGACGTGGACGCCGGCAAAGCTGCAGCGGCGTTGGACGATCTCGGTACCGCAGCGAGCTTTCATCTCACCGACGTCGCTGACGAAGCGGGCGTGCAGCAAAGCGTCATCGCCGCCAAGTCCGCGATGGGAGGACTGAACGTGGCGATCAGTTGCGCCGGAATCCTTGGTGCGGGCCGCGCGCTTGGCAAGGACGGCGCGATGCCACTCGCTCGATTTGAAACCACGGTGCGAGTCAATTTGATCGGCAGCTTCAATGTCGCCAAGGCAGCCGCCGAGCACATGCAAAACAACGCACCCGGCGAGGACGACGAGCGCGGCGTAATCATTAACACGGCGTCAATTGCCGCTTTCGAAGGCCAGATTGGGCAAGCCGCCTACTCGGCATCGAAAGGCGGTGTGGTGGCAATGACGTTGCCGCTGGCGCGTGAATTCGCCCGCATCGGCGTGCGCGTGGTCACCATTGCGCCAGGCGTTTTTCACACACCGATGGTGGATGGCATGCCGCCCTCGGTTTACGAGTCTCTGTGCGCACAGGTGCCCTACCCCTCGCGCTTGGGCAAGCCGGAAGAATTTGCCGACGCCGTCGCCTTTGTTTTGCAGAACCGCTACGTCAATGGTGAGACCTTGCGCATCGATGGCGCGGTGCGCTTGCAGCCCAAATAAGCCAAGCCGCGCCGATTGCGACTTCTTTCTGTGGGAGCGGCGCAAGCCGCGATGCTTTTGGGAGGCCTGATCAAAGCATCACGGCTTGCGTCGCTCCCACATCAGCAACCGAGAGCGCGTCAGTCTCGCTTCACTCACTTCGCCATCCATTCTCCAATCAACCTGCTTCAATCAATCTGCTTTAATCAAGCTGCTTCAATCAATCTGGTCCCAGCAATGAAAGCCTCAGAAATCAAGAAAGGTAACGTCGTCGAACACAACGGCACGGTCTATCAGGTGCGCGACATCGAGCGCAGTTCGCCGACCGCGCGCGGCGGCAATGTGACCTTCCGCTTCACCATGTACAGCGTGCCGGGCGGCGTCAAATTCGACCTCAGCCAGCGTGCGGATGACGAGCTCAAGGAAATCGAACTAAGCCGTCGCGCGGCGACGTTTTCCTACATGGACGGCGAACTGTTCGTGTTCATGGACAACGAGGACTACACCCAGTACCTGCTTGATCCCGCGGCTATAGGCGATGCATCGGGCTACATCACCGAAGGCTTGGCCGGTTGTTTCGTGCAGGTGATCGACGACGCGGCGGTGGGGTTGCAATTGCCTGCGAGCGTCGAGCTGCAGGTGGTTGAAACCGCACCCGAGTTGAAGGGTGCCACCGCCACCAAGCGGCCAAAACCGGCGCGCCTGAACACCGGTATTGAAATACAGGTGCCCGAGTACATCACCATCGGTGAGCGCATCCTGGTCAGCACCTTGACTGGCGAGTTCGCGGGTCGCGCTTAAGCAACTTCAATCACTGCAATGGAGGGCGCCGCTCCTTCGGCGCTGCTTTTGTTAGGCGAGCAGAGCAGCCGCGCGGGATCGCGGCCCTCCATCAATGAAGGCGCTCCCACAAATACTTCATCGGCTCGGTTCACCGTGCATACGTATGGCATCACAGGCATGCCTGCGACAGCGGCAAGATGGGCGAATCCCGTTCAGGAGTCGCGCCATGTTCATCCGCCACTGCTGCGTCTTATTGCTTGCCTTCGTCTGTGTTTCGGCAAATGCCAAGAGCAAGCCCGTCGCGCGCGTGGATTCGCCGAGCAACGTGCTGAGCGTGGTGCTGTCCATCGACGATGGCCGACTGGACTACCAGGTGCTGCGCTTTGGCGAGCCCGTCATCGCGCCGTCCAGAATGGGATTTTTGCTGCGCGGAGCGGGCCGACTGGAACGCAATCTAGCCTTGCTCAATCAACAGACCAGCGACTTCGATGAAACCTGGGAGCAGCCTTGGGGCGAGTCGCGGTTTGTCCGCAATCACTATCGGGAATTGCGCGCCACCATTGCCGAAACGGAGCGTAGCAAGCGCAGTTTTGAGGTGATATTCCGGGTGTTCGATGACGGCGTCGGCTTCCGTTATGCATTCCCCAAGCAGCCGGGCATGGATGAGCTGATCATCGACGATGAACTGACCGAGTTTGTCGTCGCCAGCCCCGCCACTGCGTGGTGGATTCCCGCTGGCGAATGGAATCGCTACGAGTATCTTTACAACCGCACGCCACTTTCCGAAGTGAGCCAAGCGCACACGCCAATGACCGTGCGCACCGTCAACGGTCTGCACATCGCCTTCCACGAAGCCGCCTTGGTCGACTACAGCAGCCTGTGGATGCGCCGCACCGAGGGTCAGCGCTTTCGCGCCCAGTTGTCACCCGCCGCAGAAGGTTGGAAGGTACGCCGCAGCACACCCTTCGTTACGCCATGGCGGACCCTGCAGATTGCCGACAGCGCGGCGGGCCTTTACCACTCCAACCTGATTTTGAATCTCAACGAGCCCAATGCCCTTGGCGACGTCAGCTGGTTCACACCGGCCAAGTACATCGGCATCTGGTGGTCGCTACACCTTGAAACCGAATCCTGGGCTACTGGCCCCAAACATGGCGCGAACACCGCCAATGGCAAGCGCTATATCGACTTTGCCGCCAAGCATGGCTTTCGCGGCGTGCTGGTCGAAGGCTGGAATCCCGGCTGGGACGGACAGTGGTTCGGCAACGGCTGGGACTTCGACTTCACCCGTGCGACCGCCGATTTCGATATCGAAGAACTCGCCGCTTACGGCAAGCGCAAGGGCGTGCATCTGGTCGGCCATCACGAGACCGGCTGCGCGGTCAGCCACTACGAACGCCAACTCGAACCCGCCTTCGCGCTATACGAGCGACTGGGAATCGACGTCGTCAAGACCGGTTACGTCTGTGATGCCGGCGGCATCGAGCGGCAGGACTCGGCCGACGCGCCGGTGCTGCGCGAATGGCACGACGGTCAATGGAGTTCCCGCCATCACTTGAACGTCGTCATGCAAGCAGCCAAGCACCGCATCGCTGTCAATCCGCACGAGCCGATCAAAGATACGGGCCTGCGCCGCACCTATCCGAACTGGGTGAGTCGCGAAGCCGCGCGCGGTATGGAATACAACGCGTGGGCTAAACCCAAAAATCCGCCCAAGCACGAGGTCAACCTAGTATTCACCCGCATGCTGGCCGGACCGATGGACTACACCCCCGGCGTGCTGAGCCTGCTGGGCCGCGGCAAAACGCCGATCCCGTCAACCCTGGCTCGGCAGTTGGCGTTGTACGTGACCATCTACAGCCCGATCCAGATGGCCGCCGACTTGCCCGAGCATTACGAGCAACATCTGGACGCCTTTCAATTCATCAAGGACGTGCCGGCGGATTGGGCAGAGACTCGCGTGCTGAATGGAGAACTGGGTGACTTTGTCACCATCGCCCGCAAAGATCGCAACAGCGATGCCTGGTACCTGGGCAGCATTACCGATGAAAGCGGGCGCTTACTGGAGGTGCCGCTGAGCTTTCTGGACGCTAACCGAAGCTATCGTGCCGAGATCTACCGCGATGGCAACAATGCCCATTTCCAGAAGGCTCCATTCGAGATAGCCATCGAGTCACGCACCGTCAGCAGCGCCGAGACGTTGACGCTGCGGCTCGCCGCAGGTGGCGGTGAGGCGATTCGATTTGTGCCGCTCGGGCGGCGATAAATTTGGCCTTCGCCCAGGGTCGAAAAAGCGCAGGACATTGCGCGGCTAGCAGTAATGGCTGGCGAAAGTGATCTCGACTGAGTGCGACGGTCATCACGACCGTGGTGCCGAGCAGGCGGCGGTTGTCGTCATGGATTGCAGAAGTCACATTGCCCAGGATCCGCAGTTGCGCTGGTGGTCACACACCGTTCTTCGCGGTGGCCGCAGGCGGCGCATTGCAAGACATGCTGTCGGATTGCGTTTGTCGGGCCGCCGCACCAGTCGCACGGAAGCCCGGCAATACGTTCAGTCAGGTCGAACCCGCGGAAGTCGCAGGCCGGACACCGGGACATGAAGCGACGTGCCAGATCGCGCGTGGCGCGTTCGATGGCCACCATCCGGGTCGGATTACGATGCGCTCGCATGTCGGTTTCGATGAAGGCAGAGCCGCAGACCGACAGCGTCTCTCGGATAGCGGTCTGCAACGCCAGAGCATCCGTGATGTCTTTGATCAATACACACGCCGGCGCCGGCTGGCCATCGACGCAGCCAATCACGATCAACCCGTGCTCGGGAAACCCGGAGCGCTCGGCAAACACGTTTGCCTCGTCGATGTTCGCGACAATCCGGTGGCTGAAATTGGTATGCGGGCCGGTGTCCTGACCGATCAGTTCGAACCCGGTAACGCGGTCGATCAGCACGACCAGCTCGCGCCCGAAGGGCAGGAACGGGATGAGTGGATGCGGGCCGAAGCTGCCCTCGCTGGCCACGCCGACACGGGCCGTCGGATCGGCATTGAAGGCTGCGGAGATCTTCGCGCGAGCCGCTTCCAGCTGGGAGCCGGTCCGTGCGATCTCAAGACTGAAGGTGCCGAAGCGGTCCGTGTCGAGCCCTTCCGCTAGCACGACGCGCAATCCAAGGCTTTGCTGCAGCACCGGTGCGATCACACACTCCTTGCCGTGCATGCTGGCGAGAACTGCGAGCACGCCCTGGTAAGGCAGAGCGGCACCCTCCGTCATCAGAAATAGCCCTCGCGCTTTTTCTGCTCCAGCGATCCGCCGTCCTCTCCATCGCTGATCCTTCCCTGTCGCTCCGACACGGACGAAACCAGAGTTTCCCGGACGACATCCGCAAGCGCAGTGGCGTCCGATTTGATGGCTCCGGTGACCGGCCAGCACCCCAGCGTGCGAAAGCGCACGGATTGCATTTGCACATCGTCGCCGGGCAAGAACTGCATCCGGCTTTCGTCGTCGACGACGATGAAATTGCCGCCTCGCCGGACTACCGGCCGTTGCGCAGCGAAGTACAGTGGCGCCAAGGCGATGCTGCGGAGCAACGTGTAGTTCCAGATGTCGGTTTCGGTCCAGTTGGAGAGGGGAAACACGCGGGCCGACTGTCCCTTGCCGAGCTGGGTGTTATAGAGGTTCCACAACTCGGGTCGCTGCTGACGTGGCTCCCAGGCGTGCGCTGCGTTGCGGATTGAGACGATGCGTTCCTTGGCGCGCGATTTTTCCTCATCACGGCGCGCGCCGCCAAAGACGATGTCGTAGCCACCCTGATCGAGGGCGGCCTTCAGCGGCTCGGTACGCATGATCGTGGTGTAGCGGTCGCCGTGATCGAATGGATTGATGCCGGCCGCACGCCCCTCTTCGTTGGCATGGGCGATGAGGCGGAATCCATGCGCGTGTGCAAAGTTATCGCGAAACGCGATCAGCGAGCGGAACTCCCAGGTTGAGTCCACATGCAGCAGCGGGAGCGGCGGCTTGGCGGGATAGAAAGCGCGAAGCGCCAAGTGGGCGAGCACCGTCGAATCCTTGCCCGCCGAAAACAGCATGACCGGGTTGCGCGCTTCGGCAACGGCCTCGCGGAGAATGTGGATCGATTCGGCTTCGAGCTTGGTCAGATGGGACATTTCAGCACTCATGGCAAGCGCTCCCACGCCAGAGCGCCGCGATAGCGATGGGTCACTGTGCCCGAATCGCCGATTACAAATACCTGCAGCCAGTCGTTATCCGCGAGTTCCCGCACGGACGCATGGGTGGCGATCACGTGGTTGATCGCCTCAATGGGTGCTGCGAGGAAGACCTGCAACCTCATCGGCTCGTGCACGAAATGCGCGCCGTCATGCACTGATTGCAATGGCAGGCCGACCTTGAGGTCGCCCGCGTTGCCCTCCAGCACGCCGATGGTCCCGACCACGTTGTGCAGCACCTTGTTACCGGCGCCGACCGCGTGGTTGTTCACAGTTGATCCGTAGTACTGCAAGTTGATCCAGCTTGCGACCACCATCGGTGCGGTCATGATCAGTTCCAGCACACCGAAGCCATCATCGGCACGCCAGTCGTAGTTGTGCAGGAAGGCCCTGCCGCGCAAGTCGATGGCCTGCGTGCATTCGCGCGGGGCGGCAATGAAGGCGGCATTCCCGGCCAACCCCCATTCCGGCCGCACCTGCGACCAGTCACGGCTGCGCGCCGTGATGCGGGCATCGGCGGACGCGTCCTTCGACACCCCAAGCAATGTTGCGCGCTCCATGCGCGCCAAGTGCGAGGCCTGCGCGAGCCAGCCGCGCAAGTGGTCGATGTCCTGCAGATGCGATGAGGGCGCATTCGCAGCGTCGAAGATCCGGATTTCGTCGGTAGTCGTGTCGTGCAGGCAGCCGAGGAACCAGGTGTCCTGTGGAACATCGATGCCGCGAAGTCGCAGGCCGCGACGCACATCCACGTGGTTGAGGATCGCTGCGGTGACCCGCGCATTGGCTTCGCCGGTGTGCCCGCCACAGGCTCCGCAGTCGAGACCGGAGGCATGCGGATTGTTCACCGTCGTGCTGCCGTGGC
>JBBQQV010000083.1:0-9414 GCA_038215505.1 Lysobacterales bacterium | reverse complement strand
CACTGCGACAAAGCGTCGCAGGCTGCACGCCTAAGCGCGTTCTTACTTTGCCGGAACCGGCGCAGATTCTTTGACGATCTCGATCAACTCAACCTCAAAGCGCAAGGTCGCGTTTGGACCGATCGGGCCCGGTGTACCGCGGTCGCCATAGGCCAATTCGGACGGAATCCACAAGGTGTACTTGGCGCCAACCGGCATCAACTGCAGAGCTTCGGTCCAACCCGGAATGACGGCATTCAACGCGAACTGCGCTGGCTCACCGCGATCCACCGAGCTGTCAAACTTGGTGCCGTCGAGCAAGGTGCCCACGTAGTGAACCTTGACGGTATCGGTGGCGGCCGGCTTGGCACCACTTCCGGCGTTGACCACGACGTACTGGAGACCCGACGCGGTGACCTGGACGCCCTTCACGGACTTGTTCTTGGCCATGAAAGCTTCGCCTTCGGCCTTGTTCTTGGTCGCCATCACGGCCGCTTCGGATTCGCGCTTGGCCTGCAACTTCGCCGCAAAGCTCTGCTGCAACGCAGTGGCTTCTTCAACCGTCAGCTTCGAAGCTTCGCCTTTCAGCGCCGACTGCAAAGCTTGAATGACCACAGCAACATCGATCTCGTCTTTGATCTGCGTCAGCGAGCCGCCGATTTGCATACCAACCATGTAGCTGACTTTGTCTTTCTCGGTCTTCAGCTCTTGGCCGAAGGCAACGCCGGAACCGGCAAGAACGCTAGCCGTGGCAACGGCGAGCAGGGTGTGGCGTAGGGAAAACTTCATCTGTCACTCCAAGGAATTGAGCAATCGGCGTTTTACTGCCCCGACTGCAAAGGGCCGCGTATTGTGGGGGCCGACCCCGCACCCGCGCAACGCGGCGGCTGTGACAACGGGTTTTCTGGAAAGTTCCAAGACACCAAAGTGAATTCTGTAGTCACGATTCTGCATCTGAATTCCCTCGCCTACTGCTTTGACCTGTGTGCCTTCATCCTCACCCGATTGAAACCAGCGACCCGACAAGCTAGCGTCCACTGCAACCACACGGAGCCGACCATGGAAACCCTCACTGCACTCGCCGCCGCTCGTGCCGCTCATCCGCAGGCTCCTGCCGCAGGCTCAGACGCCGAAGCCGCAGCGCTCAAGACCTTCGCCACGTTCTTTTCAAGCTTTGCATCTGATCGAGTGGATCAACTGCTGGATAGCACCTACAGCCCGGACGTTTACTTCAACGACACCTTGAAGAGCATTCGCGGCAGCGCCGCGCTTGCCCACTACTTGAAAGAAAGTGCCGCCGCGGTAGAAGACTGTCGCGTGACCATCGAAGACGCCACACGCACTGTCGATGGTGACTATCTGCTGCGCTGGAAAATGATGATCCGCTTCAAGAAGCTTCGGCGCGGCGTAGACACTTGGACGGTTGGCATGAGTCACCTGCGCTTTGATGCCGCCGGCCGGGTCGCCTACCACCAGGACTACTGGAACGCCGCCGACGGCATCTATGAACACGTGCCGGTTTTAGGCTGGATAATTCGGGCGTTGAAGAAGCGCCTGTAAGACGACGCCGGGTCCCTTGGGCCCAGGCGGCCCAGTTAGTCCGCCGCCTTCGGAGGCGCTGACTCGTTCAACAGCCGCTCTATCTGCGCCAGCATCCCGGCATCGTCCGGTGCCGTCCGACTGCCAAAGTTGGCGACGACCTTGACGCTGCGGTCGATCAGATATTTGTGGAAGTTCCAGCCCGGTGCCTGCCCGGTGGCGCTGGTGAGATCGCGATACAAGGGCGTCGCGGCATCTCCCTTCACCACGACTTTCTCGAACATCGGGAACTTGACGCCATAGGTCAAGGTGCAAAACTCGGCGATCTCCTGCTCATTGCCGGGCTCTTGCTCCATGAAGTCGTTGCTCGGAAAGCCAAGCACGGCGAACCCACGCGATTGCAGACGCGCATGCAGCGCCTCAAGACCTTCGTATTGCGGCGTAAAGCCGCACTTGCTGGCGGTGTTGACGATCAGCAGTACCTTGCCCGCGTAGGCCGTGCACAAATGCTCGTCTTGCTTGTCGGCAAGGCGGCGGTAGCTTACGTCCAGTGGGCCTTGGCAGGCAGCGTCGGCCAGTGAAGTCAGGCCAAGACTCAGCATCAATCCGGCAATCGCAAGACGCATCACGTTCATCAGGTTCGGTCCGTTGGAGGTGGTTTGGAGGGCAATCCTAAACATCGGCTGTACGCATTCGGTGAAATGCACATCACGAAGATGCTGGCGCTTGACGGTTCGAAAGTTAGTGTTATAGTTTGCTACAACACCGACGCAATAACTCACCCGACCGGGAGGTTGTATGTGGCATCCCCTGAAAAATTCGCTGTACTCGCTGAGCCTGGTTACGCTCGCATTGGTTGCGCTGCTGGCGCTGGGCGAGCCCGTTGCCCGTGCGACAAACCACTCTCCCGAGCCCTTTCAAGCGGTGCAAGGACTCGTGCACTCTGTCGACGCACTGAGCGCCCAGTTGCCGATCGATGATGCAGCCGGAAAAGCGTTTGCGGTAGCTGCCATCAAGCTGGCTGCGCGCGTCATCCAAGCGGAAGTCGACGCGCACAGCGAAGCCACCGCGAAAGCCGCCCAGAAGACGCCACCGCAGACTCGTCGCCAATCAACCATGCCCTTCTTCTCTTTTGCCAACCTGCTACCTCGCACCAAGGAGCCCGGCGCATGAGCATGACTTGGAGTGACACCACGCCCATCTACCTTCAGCTGCGCGACAAAGTCGTCAGCATGATCCTGGATGGCGTGCTGAAGCCCGGCGACGCGCTGCCCTCGGTGCGACAGGTAGCGGCAGACTTTCAACTCAACCCGATCACGGTATCGCGCGCCTATCAGGAGCTAGCCGATGTCACATTGGTCGAAAAACGCAGGGGACTTGGTATGTATGTGACCGACGGGGCACCAGAAAAATTGTTGGCAAGTGAGCGTGAGCGTTTTCTGAGCGAGGAATGGCCGTTGGTGGTCGAGCGCATCAAGCGCCTCGGGTTGAACTTGGAACGTCTGTTGCGACCGGAGGGGAGCCAGCCATGACTGCTGCCATTCAAGCACGCGGATTGAGCCGCAGTTATGGAGGAAAGCCAGCGCTGGACGGTGCTGATTTCAGCATCGAACAAGGCCGCATCGTCGGCTTGATTGGCCCCAACGGCGCCGGCAAGACCACCGCACTGAAAGCAATTCTCGGATTGTCGCCGTTTGAAGGCGAGCTGAGCGTGCTGGGCATGAATCCGCGTACCCATCGCGACGCCTTGATGGAGCAAGTGTGTTTCATCGCCGATGTGGCGGTGTTGCCACGATGGATCAAGGTCTCCGAAGTGGTCGACTTCGTTGCCGGCGTGCATCCGAAGTTTGATCGCAAGAAGTGTGAAGCCGTGCTTGCCCACACCAAGCTGAAGCCCGCCATGCGGGTGAAAGAAATGTCCAAAGGCATGATCGTGCAGTTGCACTTGGCGGTGGTGATGGCGATTGACGCCAAACTGCTTGTGCTGGATGAGCCCACCCTCGGCCTCGACATCATCTATCGCAAGCAGTTCTACCAAGCGCTTCTCAACGATTACTTCGACCAGGACAAAACCATCCTGATCACCACTCATCAAGTGGAAGAGATCGAGCACATCCTGACTGACCTGCTGTTCATTCGCGACGGCAAGATTTCGCTTTCGACCAGCATGGACGACATGGCCGAACGCTTTGCCGAAGTCATGGTTGGCCCGGACCAAGTCGAAGCGGCCCGCGCGCTCAAGCCGCTGGACGAGCGCGCAGTGTTCGGAAAGTCCGTCTTCCTGTTTGACGGTGTCAGCCGCGCACAGTTGCGTGAGCTTGGTGAAGTACGCACCCCCGGCGTCGCCGATCTGTTTGTCGCAACGATGAAAGGAACCTACGCATGAACCGCTTGACGTGGTTGATTCGACGCGAGTTTTGGGAGCACAAAGGCGGCATCTTCTGGGCACCGGTCTGGACCGCTTCGGTCTTTGTGCTGATCTCGATCATGGGAGCCATCACCGCCGAAGTATTCAAAGCGAAGTTTGGCGGCGGCTTGCGGATTGGCGTCAGCATCCGCGATCTGACCTCCAAGCTGGATCCCGAAGCCTTGGCCAAGATTGGACCCGCTATCGATGTTGGCATGCTCGGTTCGTCCGGCCTGCTCGGAACCGTGTTGGGCTTCGTGTTGTTCTTTTACCTGCTGAGCGCGCTGTACGACGATCGACGCGACCGCAGCGTGTTGTTCTGGAAGTCGCTGCCGCTGTCGGATCGCGACACGGTGCTCTCCAAAGTCATTGTGGCTGCGCTGCTGGCACCCGCCATCACCGTCGTCGTCAGCATCCTTTTGCACATCGCGATCCTGTCATTGTTGAGCGTGCACGTGATGTTCTATGGCGTGAATCCGCTCACCGTCATCTGGGGACCGGCTGAACCGACCGTGGTCTGGCTGCGTTTACTGGCTTCAATTCCGCTGAATGCGCTGTGGGCCCTGCCCTGCATTGGTTGGCTGCTGCTGGTGTCGAGTTTTGTCCGCGGCAAGCCCTTCTTGTGGGCCGTGCTGTTGCCGGTCGGCATCGGCATCATGATCAGCTGGTTCGACGTGCTCTCGACGTTCAGCGTGCCTGACGCGGCGTACTGGAAGCACATTGCCCTGCGGCTTCTGGCCGGTGTCTTTCCAGGCATTTATCAGTTCGAGATGGAGGCCGTGCAGATTGCGCCCGGCGTGTCGATTGCCGGCTTGAATGGAGCTGCATCATGGACCGACATGGGCCGCGTGCTGGTCAGCGCCCCGATGTGGATCGGCGCAATCGCCGGCAGCGCGATGATTTACGGCGCCATCCAGATGCGTCGGTGGCGCGACGAAGCCTGATCCAGGAGTAGCGCCAGCTATCCAACGTTGAGCGAACCGACGGCCCGCCCAAAGCGGGCCGTCTTCACATCAGCCTGCCTCTCATCAGCCTGCGCCTCATTGACAACACTAACGCGCAGTCGCCTTGAGCTTTTCATTCATACGCACCAGTGTGTTGATCCCGCGCAGCGTAGTCGGCCCGCCCAAGGCTTTTTCGAACGTCGAGTTGACCAATTTTGAATCGCTTTGCTTGCCCTTGCTGAGCCAACAAAAAGCGCTGCCAAGCAAAGCCAACTGATCGTCCTTGTTTTGTAAAGCAAGCAAACGCTTGCCCGCCGCTGCATCGGGGACATTCCTTAGAAATCCCACATTGAGCGCGCCGGCCTTGTCGATCTCGGCGCGGGTGAACGGCAAGCTTGAGAGCAGCTCGGCAAGCTCGGCCTCCGAGCGCAGAAACGTCGCCACCGGAAATCCAAGAGTGTTTTCGAGCCGGGTTTGGATGCGCTGCTCCAGGGCAACGGAACTGGCGCGGCGCGAGGCGAAAATCAAATTGCCGCTGGCCAAGAAACTGCTGGTGTCGGCAAAACCCAGCTCAACAAACAACGCCTCCAGAACCTCCATTTTGACGCTGTGCCCACCCACATTGATGGCGCGCAAAAAAGCGATGTGTCGACTCATCGTGAAGACCCCGAATAGAAGCCACAGCGTTGCACGCCAAACGGCAGAAGTCGACGGCAGTTTCTCTACATGCCAGCGCGAGACAACCCGATTTTTCGAGCGCGCGGGCTATGACCCAACAGCTTGCGTTGCGCTCTTCAGTCAGGACGCGGACCGATCAGATTGTTCGCAAACGCACAGACGTAGCGTCGGCCAAGCAATAGGTTTGCGCAGATTCCTTACGAGCGGCCACGCAGCCCGACTCTCGACACTCAAACATTAGAGGCAGGGCAACAGCGCTCGCGCGGACCAGCAAAGTTGCAATCTAGGTTTCATCGGCCCAATTCGGGCCACACAACGGGAGTTACCGAAATGAACCACCGCTCACTCAAACCCATCCCCCTCATTCTCGGCACCGCGATGGCCCTCGGCGGTGTCGCCGTCCAGGCCTCTGCATTCCAAGTCATCGATCTCGCGGCGGGTTACCAAGTCGCCGCCGTGGGCGAAGGCAAATGTGGTGAAGGCAAGTGCGGCGAAGGCAAGTGCGGGGAAGGCAAAGGCGCGATGATGATGGACGCCAACAAGGACGGAAAATTGTCGCTCGAAGAGCATCAGAAGCATTGGGCCGATCAGTTCGCCAAAACCGATGCGGACAAGGATGGCTATGTCACTGCAGCTGAGATGAGCGCCATGCATCATTCGATGGGCGGTGATGGCAAGCACGTTGAAGGCAGCTGTGGCGAGAAGCAGTAGACCTCGCGTCCAATTGCCCCCCAGTGCTGATTGGCCACCCGCGATCAGCGCTGGGTTCCGATTGGCCCCAGCCCCAGCGCATGCGCCAAGCAGCAAGAGATCGCTGGAATTCCAAGCCGAACCTCTCTAGCCCCGGAAACAACATGAGCACACCCGTCGAGACCCGCGAACACCTACACGAACTGCTCAAGTCTTTCGACACAGCGATGGTGGTCACCTTCGCCGCCAACGGCGATATGCACGCGCGGCCTATGGCCCTTACTGAACTTTCAGTCGACGGCGACGCCTACTTTGTCACCAGCATCGACTCGCCAAAAGTGGCCGAAATTCGCGCCAACTCAGTCGTCACCTTGAGTTTTCAAAGTCCGCGGCAATTCGCCTGTATCACCGGTCACGCCACCGTCGTGCAAGACCAAGCCTTGGTGGATCGGCTCTGGCAAGACATGTGGAAGCTATGGTTCCCCGCTGGCCAGGCCGATCCCAACATCGCGATGATCAAGTTTGAAGCTCAGCAAGGCGAGTACTGGGACAACGCGGGCGTGCAGGGCCTGAAATTTCTATATCGAGCAGCCATTGCATATGCCAAAGGCGAGTCGCCAGAATCCAATCCGCAGCAGCACGCCAAGGTTCAGCTGTAACGTCGGAATGTGATCAGGCAAATGTGCGGCGACGACGAAGCGTCGTCGGCAGCTCGGACATCGTGGGTCCTGCTGGTCTTCTGCGTCTGCAACAGGCAGAGTTGAAGCCTTCGCAGCCCTCGCCGGGTGAGGTTGAGACCGATGGCCAGAACACTGTTGGAAGCCATGCCCGAGCTCTGTTTATCCGTGCCGGATGCCGAGCAATTCGTATCCCATGGCGCGCCGAATTTTCGCGTCCGCGGCGGCAAGACCTTTGCGGTGTTGGCGCTGAACCATCATGGTGATGGTCGGGTGGCATTGTGGTTGGCAGCGCCTGACGGTGCGCAGTCGCAGCTCTCCCAATTCCAGCCGCAGCACTATTTCGTACCGCCCTATGTTGGCGTGCGCGGTTGGGTGGGCGTGCACTTGGATCAAGGGCTGGCGTGGTCAGAGATTTTTGACCGCGTGAGTGAGGCCTATCGACAGGTGGCTTCGCACCAACAGATTGCCTCGGTCACGAGCGAAACGAGCATCGCTGAACCCGATACCGCGCTGACCATCGCCGACATCGATCCACTGCAAACACCGCACGCGCGGGCGGTTGTGGAGCAACTGCGGCACATCTGCCTCGCCTTGCCTGAGTCTTCCGAAGGCACCCAGTTCGGAACGCCGGTATGGCGGGCCGGCAAGAAGGCATTCGCGCTCGCTTGGGCCTACAACGGTCCGCTGATGCTCGGATTCTGGGTGGGTATCGACCGCCAGTCGTTGATGACCGCCGACCCGCGCTTTTCCATACCTGCCTACATGGGCCACAACGGCTGGATCGCGCTCGACGTGTCAGACGACATTCAATGGGGCGAGATCAAGGCCTTGGCGACTGAAAGCTATCGGCACTTTGCCCTCAAACGCATGCTGCTGGCTCTGGGCGATCATTGAATACCGCGGAATCATTCGAATCCGCGTTAGCGCAGCATCACCCTGCGACGGCCTCAGACAGGCGAGTACGCTCTACATCACTCGGGCTTGCGCAATCTCCACTTTGAGCGTGCGCGCCAGTTCCGCTTGGGAAACTTCAAACTGTTCCTGCTTGCGCATGTCTTTGACCGAAACCACGCCGCGCGCGTCTTCGTCTTCGCCCAGCATCAGCACAAAACGAATGCCGGCGCGGTCCGCGTATTGCAGCTGCTTGGCGAGTTTGCGCGGCTCCATTTGCACTTCGGTGTTGATGCCGGCGTTGCGTAGCAAGGTGGCGAGTTCGAGGTAACGCGGCAAGCGGGCTTCATCGAGTTGGCTGACCATCACTTGCACGCTGCTGCTGCCGGTATCGAGCAAGCCCGCCTCGCGCAATTGCCAGAACAAACGGGTGGCACCGATGGAGATACCAACGCCGGGCAATTTCGACTTGCTGTAATGGCTGGCCAGGTCTTCGTAGCGGCCACCGGAGCAGATCGAGCCAATCTGCGGATAATCGTTGAGCGTGGTCTCGTAGACGGTGCCGGTGTAATAGTCGAGGCCGCGGGCAATCGAAAGGTTGAGCGCGTAGTGCGCTTCGGGCACGCCGAAGGAACGAATCAACTGCAAGACCTCGCGCAGTTCAGCGATGCCTTCGTTGAAGGTCGCGCTGCCGTGGCCGAGCGCGTCGAGCTTGCGCAACGCATCATCGTGACCTTGCGACCGAACTTGTACGAAATCGAGCAAGTGCTGGCCGGCTTCCGCCGACAATCCAATCGGTTCAGACGTGAGTGCGGCACTCACATGATCCAAGCCGCGCTTGTCGAGCTTGTCCACTTCGCGCAACACCAGCGCTTGCTGCTCACCATTGGTGACGCCCAAGCCTTCCAGGAACCCGCGCATCAGCTTGCGATTGTTCAGGTGCACGGTGAAAGCGCCGATGTCGAGCTCGGTAAACACGGCGGAAATCACCGCTGGAATCTCGGCGTCGTAGCGCACGCTCAAGTGATCCTTGCCGACCACATCGATATCGCACTGATAGAACTCGCGAAAACGTCCACGCTGGGCGCGCTCACCGCGATACACGCGCTGGATCTGATAGCGGCGAAACGGAAAACTCAGCTGATGCTCATGCTCGGCCACGTAACGCGCCATCGGCACAGTCAGGTCGAAGCGTAGGGCCAGTTCCGGCAAGCCGCCTTCATGGGTCGCTGCTTGCAGCGCACCGGTCGACTGCAAAAAATACACCTGCCGCTCGGTCTCACCGCCGGACTTGGTCAGCAGAACCTCGGACAACTCCATCACCGGCGTTTCGATGGGCAGAAAGCCGAAGCGTTCATACACCGCGCGAATGCGGTCGAGCATCAACTGGAAAGCAATCTGGTCGCGGGGCAGCAGCTCCATCACCCCCGGCGCGGTACGCGGCTTGATCAAGGCGGACTCCATCCGTCGCTGTCATTTGAGGTCGCTAGTGTAGCCGCTGCGCTCACCGAACTGCCGCCATGCTTGCTGCCAGCGCGAGATGCGAATAAGATGCGCGGCTCTGCTGTCGGGGTGTAGCTCAGCCTGGTAGAGCGCTACGTTCGGG
>JBBQQV010000082.1:0-9422 GCA_038215505.1 Lysobacterales bacterium | reverse complement strand
CACAGGCGCTCCAGCGCATAGAACTCACGCACTCGCGGCAGCATGACGTGAACAATCACGTCACCCAGGTCCACCAGCACCCACTCGGCTTCGCGCTGGCCCTCTACCCCAATCGGCGGGCATCCGATCTGCTTGGCTTGCTTGGCCACTTCATCGGCGATCGAGCGCACGTGTCGGCTCGAAGTACCCGAGGCGATCACCATCCAATCGGTGATGCTGGTCTTGCCGCGAACATCGATCTCGCGGATTTCTTTGGCTTTGATGTCGTCCAACGCGGCTTGCACAATCTTGCGCAGTGCTTCCGGTGCGACGGTGGCGGGCGCCGGAGGGCGGTCAGGTACTGCGCTTCGAGTGTTCAAGCGGGGGGTGGTCAAGCGGGCTAAACCTCATGGTTGAAAAGGAACCTCGGCGCACGCCGGGCGGCGCAAGTATAGGCCAATCACTTTTCGGCCACCCGATAAGGGGAGCTCGATGCAAGACGCTGACCCACCGCGCTCGGCAAATCCGCATGTGCGTTGTCGCCCGTCGCGAGGGCGCGCCGGCTGGCAGTGGCGCTGGCAGCGGACAGCGCCTGCGGCAGTCGATACACGAGGCCGGCTGGCGCCATTGCAAATTCAGTGACGTCATCAACGGGTCGCCAGGCAGCGGTTACCTCAAGTGCAAGCGCCTCCTGATCGGCTGCGCGCGGCACCACCAGCAGGTGCGCCAGCGTTGGCAAGCGCAACCACGCATGCCAGCCTGGCAAGCCGCGCGCCGCATCCTGTCCGACCAGCAGCGCCAGCGGCGCCGATGCACCGATTTCCGCGCGGATCTCAGCCAAGGTGTCGACCATGAATGACGGACCCACTCGACCCAGCTCGCGCTCGTCGACAACAAAGCGAGGGTCATTGGCAAACGCCAATCGCAGCAACTCGGCACGCAGGGCACCCGAAGCCAAGGGCTTGTCCCGATGCGGCGGATCACCGCACGGGATCAGCAGCACGTGGGTAGCGCCGGTGACATCAGCGGCAGCTTTGGCTACCGCCACGTGACCGCAATGGACCGGATCGAAGGTGCCGCCGTACACCAAAAGTACGCGCGGATTAACCGTCACAATGCTCACGCGGCAATCAGATACGCCGCCCGCGGGTCGGCCACGGCGGTCAGCAAACGTTCCAGCGCCAGCCAGGCATCACCGTGAGCGCGCCCTTTTGCGACCCGTTCCACGCGCCCGCACTCGGCGGCCAAGCGTTGCGCATGCGCGGTATTGATCCGCGACAAAGCGCGTCGAAATGCGGGTTGGCGTGCGTCCCAGATTCCGCTTTTGGTCATCGCGGCAGCCACATTGCCGCCGCTTTCGGCGACCGCCGAGATGCGCGCCAAGGCTTGCAGCTGGCCACTCAACCATGGCAACAGACCTGCCACCTGCTCGCCCTCGCCACGCAGCCCGGCGACTACCCGCAACGCGCGCGCAGCATCGCCGGCAACCGCCGCCTCAACCATCGCAAATACGTCGAAGCGTGCGCTGTCGGCGACCAGAGCCTCCAACTGGGCGGCGTCGAGGTGGTGTTTGCCGACCAGCAAAGCGAGCTTGTCGATCTCCTGTGCAGCCGCCAACAAATTGCCTTCGACGCGTTCGGCCAACAGGGCCACAGCCTGCCGGTCTGCTGAGACGCCGCGTGACTTCAGGCGTCCGGCAATCCACGCCCCGCACTCGTTGGGTTTGAGTGGCCAGATCGGCAACGACACGCCGCAACGCTCAATGGCGCGGCTCCAACCGGCCTCGTGTTTGCGGCTCCACTCACCGCCAACGACCAATAGAAGGATATCTGGCGGTGGTGATGCGCAAAAATCTTCAATCAGCTTGCCGCCCTCTTTGCCCGGCTTCGCGGTGGGCAGGCGCAGCTCGATCACCCGTTTTGAGGCAAACAAGGACATGGTCGCAAAGCTGGCGGCGACGGCGTTCCAGTCGAAACTGCCCTCCACATCGAACACCTCGCGCTCGGCAAAGCCGGCGGCTTTAGCAGCGGCGCGCAAGGCGTCAGCGGCTTCGATCCGCAGCAGATCTTCGGAGCTTGCGATCAGATAGACAGGGGCCAACCTGCCTTCTTTTAGGTGTCGTTCGAATTGGGCGAGGGATTGGCTCATGGCTGGATTATGGCGTGCTCTCGCGACCATTCGTCAAAGTCACACGAGAGCCCTTCGCTCTAAGACCCAAGCGCCGCCGTAACACCAGTCTTGGCTATCGTGGTAGCGCGGGAAGGCGCGATTCGATCCGGTGGCTATGAAGCAACGCGCCTTCCGGCGCTCCCACAACAGCCGCGATTGGCTGCGAGCGCCCGGCCTTTTCATGAATCCGTACGCTGATCGCGCAGGATCCTGATCGCACAGGGGATTCTCTGAAGGAGCGCCGTATCGGGATATACGGCCGATTGAAGAGAATCCCCTGTGCGGTCAGGAAACGAGCAAGTGCGTGCGCGATTCATGAAAAGGCCGGGCCAGCAAAATCACCTTGCCAGCGCCGCCTCAATCCGCCGCAAAATCGAAGCCACCATTTCGCGTTCAAGTTCCTCGCGCACCACTTCTTCTTCTCCCGGAGTACCCAGCGCTGCGGCGGCATCGAAGCTGTAGACGCGCTCCAAACTGACGGTTTGCAAAGGCACGCGGACGACACCCAGCGCGTCGATCAGCTCGATCTCGACGTGATAGAGCAAGGCGAACTCCTGCACCCGCCCATCACCGCTCACACTCAGCGGTCGCGGCACCAGGCTGACGCTGGCAAGCCGCAAGCGAGCACCGCTGGTCGCATCGGCCGCCTGGATGACTGCGCCCGAACGCCGCAGCACCACTTCCAATCCACGGGTCAGTTCGGAGTTGGTTTCCGCGGATTCGATTCGAATCGCGGCAAGCTCATTCGGCAACACCACATCGCGCCGCAGCTGGAAGCCGCAACCGGCAAGGGCGATGCACAGGCATGCAATGAGTAAGTGACGCATCTCAATTGGCCACGATGTTAACGATCTTGCCCGGCACCACGATCACTTTGCGCACGCTTAAGGCCTCCAGAAACTTCGCCACCAGCGGCTGTGCCAGTGCCTGTGCCTCGATACTCTCACGCGCCGCATCAACAGCGACCTCGACCTGGCCGCGCAGCTTGCCATTCACCTGCACCGCCAGCACCACCGAATCACGTACCAACGCGGCCGGATCTGCCTTGGGAAATGGCAGGTTCTCGATCAGCGTTTGCGGGTGCCCCAGCGCTTGCCGAAGATCGTGGCAAAGGTGCGGCACGATGGGATTGAGCATCAGAACGATGGCCTCCCAGGCCTCGTGCGCCACCGCGCGGCCTTGCGGGCTGGAGTCTTCCACCGCCGCCTTCATGATCGCGTTCACCAATTCCATCACCGCCGCGATCGCGGTGTTGAAGGTGTAGCGACGCGCATAGTCATCGGCAACCTTGTCGATGGTCTCGTGCAACTTGCGGCGCAGCGCTTTCTGCTCGGCATTCAGCGCGCCCGGGTCGAGCGCCGGCAGCACACCGCCCGCGACGTGCTTGTGCACTTGATTGAAGACCCGCCGCAAGAAGCGCGACATGCCTTCGACGCCGGCCTCGCTCCAATCGAGACTTTGATCCGGCGGCGCGGCGAACATCGAGAACAGGCGCACCGTGTCCGCACCAAACGCCGCCACCATCTGATGCGGGTCGACGCCATTGTTCTTTGACTTCGACATTTTTTCGGTGCCGCCAATCGCCACTGGCGCGCCGTCGCTGACCAGCTTGGCGCCAATCACACGGCCTTTGTCGTCGCGCTCAATGGCGACATCGGCGGGATTGATCCACTCCTTGGCCCCATCCGCGCCGTCGCGATAGAACGTTTCGGCGATCACCATGCCTTGGCACAGCAGATTGGTCGCCGGCTCGTTCCCCGTCACCAGGCCCACATCGCGCAGCAACTTGTGGAAGAAGCGGAAATACAACAGATGCAGGATGGCGTGTTCGATGCCGCCGATGTACTGGTCGACCGGCAGCCAATAGTTGGCGCGCGCATCGACCATTTCGGACGCCCCCGGCGAGGTATAGCGGGCGTAGTACCAGCTTGACTCCATGAAGGTGTCGAAGGTGTCGGTTTCGCGCTCAGCCGGACCGCCGCAGGTTGGGCAGATGGTTTTGCGCCATTCGGGATCGGCCTTGATGGGCGATTGCATCCCGGAAAATGCCACGTCCTCCGGCAGCAACACCGGCAAGTCCGCTTCCGCCACCGGCACATCGCCGCACTTGGCGCATCGGATCATCGGAATGGGACAGCCCCAATAGCGCTGTCTTGAGACTCCCCAATCGCGCAGTCGAAAGTTGACCCGTCGCTCACCGCGCTCGGCGAGTATCTCGGCGACTTTGTCGAAGGCACCGCGATAGTTCAATCCATCCAACGCTGCGGAGTTGACCACCCGCATTTGCGGATGGGTTTTGTCGGCGTACCAGTCTTTCCATGACGTGCTGTCGTACTCGACGCCATCGACTTGCGCGTCTGAAGAATTGGCAGAAGCAATCGCGATCACTTGCTTGATCGGCAACCCATACTTTTGCGCGAACTCAAAATCGCGCGCATCGTGGCCGGGCACGGCCATCACCGCGCCGGTGCCATAACCCATGAGCACGAAGTTGGCGGTCCACACCGGCACGCGTTCGCCGCTGATGGGATGGATGGCATACACACCAGTCGCCATGCCGCGCTTTTCCTGGGTTTCCAGTTCCGCCTCGGTGGTGCCACCGCGTTTGCAGTCGGCGATGAATGCCGCCAACTCAGGGTTGCTGGCAGCGGCCGCTTGCGCCAGCGGATGCTCAGTGGCCACGGCCATGTAGGTGACACCCAGCAAGGTGTCTGGGCGGGTCGTGAAAACGCGCAGCCGCTGATCACTATTCTCGACGGCAAACTCGATCTCGAGGCCTTCCGAGCGACCGATCCAGTTGCGTTGCATGGTCTTGACCGAGTCCGGCCAGCCCTGCAGCTGCTCCATTTCGTCCAGCAATTCTTGCGCGTAGGCGGTGATTTTCAGGAACCACTGCGGAATCTCGCGCTTCTCGACCAAAGCACCAGAGCGCCAGCCGCGACCATCGATGACCTGCTCGTTGGCGAGCACGGTCTGATCGATCGGGTCCCAATTGACCACGCTGTTCTTTCGATACACCAGACCCTTCTTGAACAAGCGCACGAACATGCGTTGCTCGTGCACGTAGTAGTCCGGCTTGCAGGTCGCGAATTCGCGCGTCCAATCAATCGCAAGACCCAGCGACTGCAGCTGGGTACGCATGTGCTCGATGTTGGCGTACGTCCACTTGGCTGGCGCGGTGTTGTTCTTGATCGCGGCGTTTTCAGCGGGCAAGCCAAACGCATCCCAGCCCATCGGTTGCAGCACGTTGTAGCCGAGCATGCGCCGGTGCCGACTGATCACATCGCCGATCGTGTAATTGCGCACATGGCCCATGTGCAATGCGCCTGATGGGTAGGGCAGCATCGACAGGCAGAAATATTTGGGCTTGGTCGAGTCCTCGGAGACTTCAAAAGCGCGTTCTCCATTCCAAAAGGCTTGCGCGTTGGCTTCTATGGCGGCTGGATCGTAAATCACTTGCATGGACACTCGGCACAACAGGTGGGCCCGGACGATCAGGCAAAGCAGAGCAGCCTATCGCAGCTGACGCTGGGCGCAATGCACGTCGCGCCCACTGATCTGCGCAGAGCAGCGACGCCGGTTCCGCGGTATCGTGGATTGGCCAAAGCTTCAACGTCTGGGGGAACGAACGCAATGGCCCGGCACATCTGCTGGCGCAACCCCGATTGGCTGCTGTTTCCGCCGCTGTTCGCGGTGGGGTGCGGCCATCCGGTTTGTTTGCTCGATGAAGTGCCCGAACCTGCCGCTTACGTTGCCAATGTGCTGGCAGATGCGGCTTTGTGCCGCGTCAAACGCAGCGGCCGCGACTGCATTTACGTGCAATCACCGATGTCGGAAGAGCCCGCCTCGGTCTACTGAGCGAGTCGCGAACTCGGCTGCCAACCTTGTGCGCACTTGCGGGCCGGTCGGTTGAGCCAACAGTATCGCGGCGCCAGCGCCTTCGCTGCTTGACCCATCGTCCTTCGCATGTCCACCGACAACCACAGCTTGGCCATTTTAGCCGCCATCTCAAACGCCATTGGTGAGCGCCGTTATGCGCACGCGCAAAGTCTCTTTGATCCGTTGCCAGACTCGCTCAAGGCAGTACCGGAAGGCTTGCGTCTGGCCGGCCAGTTGGCGTGGGCAACGGGCGACTACGACCGTGCCTTGCGCAGTTTCGAGCACGCCTGTGAGTTGGCACCGCGTGATCCCGATTGTCAGTTGGCGTTGGCACGCGCGCTTACCGGCTTGGGTGATATCAAGCGGGCAGTTGCTGGTCTAGATCGTTTCATTGCCCAGAGCGGACACCAGGCCGGATTACTACCCATGCTTGAGCTGCTGCGCTTTGATGATCGCGACCCGCGTCCGAGCCTACGGCGGCTGGAAGCCAGTGGTACCCCAGCCAGTGATCCTCACGCCTACTTGCATTGGCGCGCGCTGCGCGTGCTGGCGGGCCTTGAGGCCGCCGCCGCGATGAGTTTGCCGCACCCGCGCGCGCAGGCGATCTGGGACTTCTTTCTGCATCAACATCAACATCAACATCGCCAGCGACCACCCGCCCGCTTGGTCGGCAGCGCGCCGCAGCTCATGGACATCGCCTTGGCACACGCGCAACGGCCCGGCCTGGTGATCGAATGCGGGGTATTCCATGGCCGTTCGCTGCGATATCTAGCCAAACAGCTAACCGATCAGCCACTCCACGGATTCGACAGTTTCGAGGGCTTGCCCGAAGACTGGTTACCCGGCGAAACCGCCGGCAGCTACTCAACCAGAGGTCTTCTCCCCGCCGTTGCAGCCAACGTCACGCTGCACAAAGGTTGGTTCCGAGACAGCTTGCCTACGTTTGTCGCCGCCAATGCCGGCGCGACCATTCGCCTGTTACATGTCGATTGCGACCTCTATCAGTCGACCGTCGATGTGTTCGCTGCGCTTGGCAATCAGCTACGGGTGGGCAGCGTGATCGTGTTTGACGACTATCTTGGTTACCCCAACGCCGAGCAACACGAGTACCGCGCGTTCGCCGAGTTTTGCAGCGCGCGCGGCCTGCGCTTTCGCTACCTCGCGTTTGCCTTGATGGGACGCGAGGCGGCTGTGATTGTTGAGGATATTGCTGGAAGTTAAGCAACAGCAAAATGCAGCGGAGCAAGCTCCGCTCTATGAAAGCGTCCGCGCTGGCTGCTCGCGCTTGTTGAGCCAAACTTGCTCGGCTGCAACCCTCACACCAATACCCGATGCGCTCAAACCGCGTCTCAGTCAACCAACGGGATAGGCTTCAGTGGCCCGGCGAACTTTTCTTTCTTCGGCTTGCTGCCAAGCGGCGGGAGTTCAATCGGACGGTCTGGCAGCGGGTGATCGGGCACGTGATCCAAAAGGTGGCGGATCAGCGTCAAGCGACCGCGCCGCTGATCATTGAAATCGACCACGGTCCAAGGTGCAGCTTCGCAATGCGTCACCTTGAACATTGCATCGCGCGCAGCGCCGTAGTCGGCGTAATGCTGCCGTGAATCCAGATCGATGGGCGACAGCTTCCAGCGCTTGAGCGGATCTGCTGCGCGCTCAGCGAAGCGCTCTTCCTGCATTTCCTGATCGACACTCAGCCAGTACTTGAGCAGGATCAAGCCGTCATCCGTCAGCATTTTCTCAAACGCGGGCGCCTGTTGCAGAAACGCCTGATACTGCTCGTCGGTGCAATAGCCCATGACCTTTTCAACACCGGCGCGGTTGTACCAACTGCGATCAAACAGGACCAACTCGCCCGCCGCCGGCAAATGCGGCACGTAGCGCTGGAAATACCATTGGGTAAGTTCGCGATCATTCGGCTTGGACAACGCCACTACCCGCGTCTGCCGCGGATTCAGCGCTTCCGCCACTGCCGTGATCGCGCCACCCTTGCCCGCAGTGTCACGACCCTCAAAAATCACCAACATGCGCCGACCGCTGTGCTTCACCCAGTGCGACAACTGGTTCAACTCGACCTGTAATGGCTCCAGCTTTTCGGCGTAATCCTTCTTCTTGAGCTTGCTCATGGCGACCCTCCGACGGTGTTTGGGCGAGTGTATGCCAACCCGCTCGCAAGACCATCGCGGGTCGGGCGATTGCATGCCACGGCCGTAGAATTGGGCGATGACAAACTCGCCTGGCGTTAACGAAATCAGCCCCGCCGATGCACTTGCACGAACTGACGACGGGTCCAGCCTGCTCGACATCCGCGATGAAGGTGAGCGCGCCAGCGGCATAGCACGGCCCGCGCGCGGTGTAGCGATGGCGTCACTTGTCGAGCAACCCGGTCGTTGGATTGCCGAGGTTGATGCGAACGTCATGCTGATTTGTGCCAGTGGACGACGCTCGCTGGCCGCCGCGCAGGCTTTGCAGGCGAAGGGTTATACGCGCGTCTGCTCGGTGGCGGGTGGCACCACGCGCTGGCAGGCCGAGGGCCTGCCGATGACGGCAGCCACCGAGTCGCCGGAGTTCTTGCAGCGTTACTCACGTCATTTGTTGCTCAACGATGTAGGCATTGCAGGTCAACGCGCGTTGCGTGCGGCGCGGGTGGCGCTTATTGGTGCGGGCGGGCTGGGTTCGCCGGTCGGCTTGTATCTGGCCGCGGCCGGCGTTGGCCGGATCAGCGTCATCGACGATGACGTGGTTGAGCGCAGCAATCTGCAGCGGCAAGTGCTGCATCGCGATGCCGATATTGGCCGACCCAAGGTCGACTCCGCGCGCGGCAGTTTGTTGGCGCTGAACCCGGATATCGAGGTGATCGCAATCAAGCAGCGACTGCTGGCTGACAACGTACACACGCTGCTGGCAGGTCATGACGTTATCGTCGATGGCAGCGACAACTTTGCCACCCGCTACTTGGTCAATGACGCCTGCGTGGCGCTTGGCTTACCGCTGGTGTATGCCGCCGTACAGCGGTTTTCCGGCCAAGTGGCAGTGTTCTGGCCGACCCGCGCGGATCGTCCGGGCAGCTGTTATCGCTGTCTGTTTCCCGAGCCACCGCCCGCGCAGTTCGCGCCCAACTGCGCCGAGGCCGGCGTGCTTGGTGTGTTGCCCGGCCTGGTCGGCACCTTGCAAGCCACCGAGACCATCAAACTGCTGCTTGGAATCGGCGAGCCCCTGATCGACACCTTGCTTAAAGTCGATGCACTCAGCATGCGCTTTGAGCGGGTGGGATTGACGCGCGATCCGGAGTGCGGGAGTTGTGGGCAGCGGCGGTCGGCATTGCTGATCTAGGAGCGCGGGGCAAACGGTTTACGTTGCTGCCTTCAATGCAAGCGCTGCGGATCGCCGTGGCA
>JBBQQV010000081.1:0-9503 GCA_038215505.1 Lysobacterales bacterium | reverse complement strand
TGAGCACGGCGCCCGGACAGATGGCGTTGCAGGTGATGCCCTGGTTCAGCGTCTCCAGCGCGACCACGCGCGTCAGGGCCAGCAGCGCGGCCTTCGTCGACACGTAGTCGATGCGATTGGTCACGGCTCGCACGCCGTAGACGGAGGTCATGTTGAAGATCCGTCCCCAGCCGTTCGTCCGCATGCCCGGCAGGCTCAGCCGGATGGTGTGGAAGGCCGCGCTCAGGTTGACCGCGATCTGTGCGTCCCAGCGCTCAGTCGGCATGTCTGACAGCGCGGCCGCGTGTTGCATACCGGCGCAATTGACCACGATGTCGATCGCTGCCAAGGCGTTGGCCGCGGCAACCATGGTCTCAATGGCGCTGGGTTGGCGCAGGTCGGCGTCGAAATAGGTGGATTGGCAATTGCCCGCCGCCGAGATCTCCGCGTTGGCCTGCGCAATTTGCTCAGCCGATCCAAAGCCATTGAACGACACCTGCGCGCCGGCGGCGTTGAGCGCACGCGCGATGGCAAGCCCAATTCCTGAGGTAGCGCCAGTCACCAGCGCGTGGCGATTGGCAAGAAAACGATCAGTCACGTGGAAGCACCTCGGCTGGCGGTGGGGCCGTCACGTTAGCAGCGATTGCGGGCATGAGCGACGTACGAAGGTACGATGAATTTCGCGTGGCGGCGGGTTAGCTTGATGAAATGGAAAAATCCCGCTCGATTTGGTTCTCTGCCTGTTCATCAGCCTGTTTGGCGCTTAGTCTGACAGCGACACTGTTGACGGCCTGCGCCGTTTCCCCTGAGCGCGCTGCGAGCGAAAATCCTGCTGTGAGTCAAACCGAACCGGCACAAGCAAGGTCCAGCGGCGAAGTTCGCATCAGCGAACATCGCGGCAGCGACGATCTGCTCAGCGCAGGCTTGGGCCTGAGCGGCCTCAGCCAGGCCACACCGCCAGCGGTGGCCGATGCCAATGCACCAAGCGCGGCTGAACTCAGGCGGCGCGCGCTGTGGACCAGCTGGCGCGGAATTGCCGATTTGTCGCCGGCGGGTGGCTATGGCGAAGTCTACGGCAGCGTGCCCAGCGTGCCGGGGCGCGAGTTCCACGCTTTTATGCGCCTGCCGGCAGCCAAATCCCCGCATCGGGTGATGCTGCAACTGCCGGACGCCTTTGATGCCAGTGCGCGCTGCTTGTTGGTGACCGCTTCCAGTGGATCGCGCGGAATTTATGGTGCGATCTCGTTCGCCGGCGCTTGGGGTCTGCCACGCGGCTGTGCGGTGGTCTACACCGACAAAGGCGCGGGCACCGACCTGTTCGATGCGGCCAGCGGTGAGGGCGTTGGCTTGGACGGGCGCCTGACCACCGATCCAGCGGCGATGGCGTTCCGCCCTGCTGCTGTGCAAGGTTCACTGGCAGTCGCCTTCAAACACGCGCATTCGCAGGACAACCCCGAAGCGGATTGGGGCAATCACCTGTATCAAGCGACAGCGTTCGCGCTGCAGCAACTCAATCAAGCCCTGCCTGCACAGGCGCCATTTACCTTCAGCAATACGCGGATCATCGCGGTCGGCCTGTCGAATGCTGGCGGCGCGGTGCTGCGAGCCGCCGAACGTGATGGCGATTGGTTGGACGGCGTGGTCGCAGTAGCTCCCAACGTGTTGCCGGGTGAAGGCGGGCGTGCGCTGTACGACTACGCCACTGATGCGGCGCTATGGATGACTTGCGCGCAGGCGGCAAAACCGCTCGCCGAATCGCCCCTGCCGTTTGCAATGGCGGCAATCACACTCCAGCGCGAAGCAGCCTGCGCCGCGCTGTTGGCGGCGGGTATGGTCAGCAACCCGCAAGTGGCCGCCGATGAGGCTTATCAGCACCTGCGAGGCCAAGGCTGGACCGACGCCGCACTCGGCGCGGGCATGCTCAGTAGCGCATTTGATCTGTGGCGCGGCGTTGGCGTCAGCTACGCCTCGGCGTACGGTCGCTACGCACTGGACGAGATGCCGTGCGGGTTTTCGCTTGCCGCAGTGGATGCGGCAGGCGCGCCGCGGGCCGCCACGCGCGGCGAACGCGCCTTGTGGTGGAGTGATGGACCTGGCATCGCTCCTAGCGGTGGCGTGCAGATCGTCGCCGGCGATGCCACTCAATCCGCTTTCTCGCGCTTGCAGTGCCTGCGCGACTTGTATCAAGGCGAGCATCAGGCAGCGCAGCGGGTATCCGCCGGTATCGAAGCCACGCGAGCCGCGTTGCCGCGAACCGGCCTGCCCATCTTGGTCATCCACGGTGTTGACGACGGCCTCGTACCGGAAGCTTTCAGCAGCGGTGCCTATGTGAACTGGGTGCGCCGCGCGGGCCCGTATCCGCTGACTCAGTGGCGTGTCCACAATGCTCAGCACTTCGACGCGTTTCTGGCGCTGCCTGCGTTCGGCAGCCGCTATGTGCCGCTGCTGCCGTATGCCTACGCGGGGCTGGATGCGATGTGGCGCATGCTCGAAGGTGGCCCAGCGTTAAGTGACACAACCATTCAACCGTCCGCGCGGGGAATGGCCAATGGCGCGGTGTCAATGCTGACGCGCGATGCTCTCAAGTTACCCACTGAATAGATTTTGGCGAAACTCTGACGATGCGGATGGGCTGCTTCTGGCGGTGACGAAAGCGCCGCCGCAGGAGCAGCGCCCTCCAGCAGCGTGTGCAACGCTGCGGCTGTCGCTCCAATTGGAGGGCCGCGCTCCCGCGCGGCTGCTGTTGACGTGGTGGCGGCAAGACGAGAAATTAAAGCGCAGGAAAGTCACGGCAGTTATCTGCCCAATTCGCGACGCTTTTCCACCAGCTGCGCGAGGATGCTGATGGCGATCTCGTGCGGGGTTTGGGCGTCGATTTCAATTCCGACCGGCGCTCGCAACTGCGCCAACGTGGCGGCGTGCTCGGGCAAGGCGGCCAACACCTGGGCGATCCGCTTGCCGCTGCCCATCATGCCGATGAAGGTCGGCGGCTGCTGACACAGCACGCGCAAGGCGGCGACGTCGCAGTGGAAGTCGCGATTGAGGCATACGGCAAACACCAGCCGTTGAGTTTCGAGTGCCTGCGCAAGTTGACTGGCATCGCCGCTGAGCTGCCGCGCATGGGCAAAATCGACGAGCACCTTACTGCGCTCATCGAACACCCAAAGATCAAACTCCAGATAGCGGGCAAGATCATGCAGGGCCAGCCCACAGTGGCCAGCACCGATGATCAGCAAACGCACATCGGGCTCAACGATTTGGCTTTCGCTGCCGGCCGTGAGTTCAGCGCTGAGCGTGACCGGATTGCCCGCCTGCAGCGCCGTGGCAATCGTCGTCGCCTGTTCGAGATCGGCGCTGCCCGCCCAGCGCCGCAAGCCAATCCGCATGCGTCCACCACAGATGCCTGCGGCGCCGGTCCGTCCGGTCAAGTCGATCTCGACGTCACTGCTGTTGGCATGGCCGGCAAGCAGTCGCTGCGCGGCGGCGATTACTTGCGCCTCGGCCAAACCACCGCCGACACTAGCAAAGTACCGGCTGTCTGCGATCAACATGCGGCTGCCGCCCTTGCGTGGCGTCGCACCACGAGTATCCAGAACGCTCGCCAACACCACGGGCTCTGGCAGCCATTTGAGCAAGGTGGCGAATAAGCGTTCGCTCATCGCTTGGATGAGGCTCGCATGCGCTCAACAGCACAGAAAATCGCTTCGGGTGTGGATGGACAGCCAAGCTCAACGCAGCGTGCGTTTTCAGTCGCAGGCGCAGCGAATGCAGCTACCGCCTCTCGAATTGCTTCGCGCACGCTGATCGCCAACATCAGCGGCGGTTCGCCGACAGCCTTGCTGCTGAAAATGACGCGGGTGGTCGGTGGCGCTGCGCTGCGAAACAAGCCGAGCCGAAAATCTTCAGGTACTTCGCCGACCGTGGGAATCTTGTAAGTGCTGGGTGCGTCGGTAAGCAATTTGCCGGCGGCATCCCAGCGCAGCTCCTCGCAGGTCAGCCAGCCCAGTCCTTGCACAAAGCCGCCTTCGATCTGGCCGCGATCAATGGCTTCGGCCAGCGAGTCGCCGACATCGTGCAACAGGTCGACTCGACGCAAAACATGCACCCCGGTGTATCCACAGACTTCCACTTCGCTGACCGCAGCGCCAAAGGAAAAGTAGTAGAACGGGTGGCCGCGCCCGGTTTGCGGATCCCAGATCAAACCCGGCGTGCGGTAGTAGCCGGTCGAAGACAAACTGATGCGCTCGCGATAGGCCGCGGCGATCACTTCGTCAAAGCGCAATCGGCGGCCGCCAGTCTCACCCAGAAATACTTCGTCATCGGCAAATTGCACCTGCGCTGCATCACCGCCCAGCAAGTGAGCCGCCACCGGCGCCAGCCGCGAAAGCAGCGTCTCACACGCCGCTTTCACGGCTTGGCCATTGAGATCCGAACCCCTGCTGGCAGCGGTCGCCGAGGTATTGGGTACCTTGTCGGTGCTGGTGGGCATGATCTTGATGCGAGCGGCCGAGATGCCCAGCACGCGGCTGGCGACCGCCAGCATTTTGGTGTGCAGGCCCTGTCCCATCTCGGTGCCACCGTGATTGAGCTGCACGCTGCCGTCGGTGTAAATGTGAACCAGCGCGCCGGCCTGGTTGTACTCGCTCTTGTTGAAGGAAATGCCAAACTTCACCGGCGTAATCGCCAGCCCGCGCTTGCGGTGCGCGCTTGTAGAGTTGAACGCAGCGACCTGCTGGCGGCGGGCTTCGAAGTCGCTATCGCGCAACAGTTGTTGCCAAAGCTCGGCCAAATGGTTGTCGACGACGGGTTGGCCATAGTGGGTATGGTTTCGATCCGGCTCATTTCGATCCGCCTCGGCGTGCGCGCTTGGATCGCTGGGCGCATAGAAATTACGCTCACGCACTGCGTGTGCCGGCAACCCGAGATGGCGCGCCACCCGATCCAGCACTTCTTCGCCGACCAGCATTCCTTGCGGCCCACCAAAACCACGGAAGGCGGTGTTGGAAGCCAGATTCGTCCGCGCAATCAAGCCCGTGACTTCGATGTCTGGACAAAAGTAGGCGTTGTCGACATGCACCATCGCGCGCCCCAGCACCGGAGGCGACAGGTCACAACTCCAGCCGCCATCGGCGACCAACTGAACCCTCAGGGCCAACAGCATCCCCGCGTCATCAAAACCCACCTCAAAACGCGCCAGGAATGGATGCCGCTTGCCGGTCAGCGTCATGTCCAACGCGCGCGACAGCTTGATCCGCACCGGTCGTCCGCTCGTGTGCGCAGCCAGCGCAGCGATGGCGGCATACGGATTGGCCTGGGTCTCCTTGCCACCGAAGCCACCGCCCATGCGCAGGCTGCAGCAGACCACCCGATTCGCGGGCAGGCCGAGTACGCGAGCGACGATGATCTGGGTCTCGGTGGGATGCTGGGTGGATGCAGTGATGTGGACCGTGCCTTCTCCATCGATTTCGACCCAACTGGTTTGGGTCTCCAGATAGAAATGGTCTTGGCCACCAATCAACAGCTCGCCGGCAAGGCGATGTGGCGCGGACGCCAGCGCAGTCAGGGCGTCGCCGCGCGCGACTTGCGCAGGCGGCAGATGGAAGGCCTGCGCTGCGATGGCTTGAGCGATGGTCGTCAACGCCGGCAACGGCTCATAGCTGACGATGACGCGCTTGGACGCGGCCTGCGCCAGTGCTTCGTCATCCGCCACCACCCACGCCACCGCTTGCCCGTAAAAACTCACGAGGTCGGCGGGGATCAACGGTTCGTCGTGAAAGATGGGGCCGGTGTCGTTTTCGCCGGGCACATCGCTGGCCGTCAGCACCGCGTGCACGCCGGGCATGCCGCGTGCTTGGCTTGAGTCAATCGACAGAATGCGCGCGTGCGCATGCGGCGCCTGCACCGGATACACGCTCAGCATGCCGAGCGCGGGCCGTTGCTCATCGGTATAGATCGCCCGACCGGTGACGTGACCGACTGCGCTCTCGTGCCGCCAGGCGGCGGGCGAGATACTCATGCGGCTGGCTCGCTTGCGGCTGGTTCGCTCACGGATGTTTCGTTCGCAGACGTTTCGTACACACAGCGCAAGAACAGATTGGCGCACAAGGCGCGGCGATAGTCGCTGCTGGCGCGGTGATCGCTGAGCGGTTCGAATTCGCTGCGCAACCGATCAGCAGCCTCAGTAATCACTGCCGGGTCGAGCCGCTTGCCGAGCAGAAACGCTTCGGTCAGGAGCGCGCGCTTGGGGGTGGCGGCAACACCGCCGAATGCGAGTCGCGCATGGCTGATCCGCCCTTGCGAATCGCGCGCCAAAACAAACGCCACCGCCACGATGCTGATGTCATCGGTTTGCCGCTTGGCGACCTTGGCCGACGTCGACCACAGATCACTGCGGCGGGGCAGGGTGACCGCCACGATCAGTTCGTCGTCGCGGCGGGCAGTTTTGCGGTAATCGATGAAAAAATCTGCCGTCGCCACCTCGCGTTCGCCATCAGGCCCGCGCAAGTGGATGACCGCGTCCAGGGCCAGCAACACCGGCAGCAAGTCACCAATCGGCGATGCGCTACCGAGATTGCCGCCTAGCGTCGCCCGGTTGCGCACCTGTCGGCCAGCGAACCAGGGCAGCATTTCATCCAGCGCCGGAAATATGCCTTGCAATGCGGATTCCAGCTCGGTCAGCGGCACTCCGGCACCGATACGCACGTGCTCGTCGCTGATCGCAAGCTGGCGCAACGCATCGATACGATCCAGAGCGATCAGCACCGATGCCAGCGGTTGACCGTGACTCAAACTCACACCCAGATCGGTGCCGCCGGCAAACCATTGCGAATCCGCGTGCCGTGCTTTCAGCGTCAGCGCGTCGGCGAGGGTGCTGGGGCTGAAGAAGTTTTGTAGCTGCGACGCCGGCAAGGGCTCGCGCGATTGCGCTTTGAGTTGCGCAAAGCGAGGGTCTTGCGGTCGTTCGTCGGCCAGTCGAGCAGCCGCTTGTCGAATCGGCCCGTAGCCGGTGCAACGACACAGGTTTCCGGCGATGGCGTGGTCGTCCAAGGCGTCCTCGTGCAAGCCGACGAACAGGCTCATCACGAACCCCGGCGTGCAATACCCGCACTGCGAACCCGCGCTGTCCACCAGCGCCTGTTGCACCGGATGCAAGCGCTCGCTATTTGTCCCACTTTTGTCGACCGTGCTTCTATCGACCAAGCCCTTATCAACCAAGCCCTTATCAACCACGCCCTTGTCAACCAAGCCCTCGACCGTAATCACTTCTCGCGCCGGCAGTAGCCCCATGGGCAGCAAGCAGCTATTTACTGCCTGCAGGCGCGATGTCCCTTTGCAGTCAGTCGCGATCAAGGCCACCGTGCAGGCACCGCAATCACCATCGGCGCAGCCTTCCTTGGTGCCGGTCAAGCGGCGGCGCTTGAGCCAGCGCAAAAGCGACTCGCGCGGATCGCAATCGGTCAGGCTGACCGGTTCACCGTTGAGTAAAAATGTGGGGTTCGAATTCATGCGCGGATACTAGCGCAGCCTCCATAAACCAAAACCCTTTAGGCAGATCGAAAGGTTGGATGCCGGAGCTATCTGCACACCATTACCGTACCGATGTTCTCCGCTCTTGGAGGGCGCCGCTCCTGCGGCGCTGCGCTTCGGCCAAGCTGAAAAGCAGCCGCGCAGGAGGGCTTCCCTCGTAGCAGCCTGTCGGGCTTAGATGGTCGAGGCGAAAATTCGACTGCGCGAGGACAGATTTTCGACGATTTGCGGGCTCATAGCAGCGCTATGGGCCAAGAATCCGCGGGAATATGGACCGCGTAGGCGGATTTGCAGCCCGGCCGACCTAAGTCCGGCAGGCTGCTACAGCAAAAGCGGCTGCGATACAGCATAGGAGTTAGCTCGTCGCGCTAGCCCTCACTCTTATACATGCGCCGAATCGCCCCTTGCGCCTATCGACAATCCCCACCTTAAGGCAGACTCCGCGCATTGTTCCAGAGGGAAATCCGATGCGTCTGTCTGCCGCTGAACTGCCCGCTTTTTTGCAAGGCATGCCCAAGGCCGAGCTGCATATCCATATCGAAGGCTCGCTTGAGCCTGAGCTGATATTTGCGCTGGCCAAGCGCAACGGTGTGTCGTTGGCCTACCCAGACGTCGAGACCTTGCGTGCCGCCTATGCCTTCAGCGACCTACAGAGCTTTCTCGATATCTACTACGCCGGCGCCAGCGTATTGCTGACCGAGGCGGATTTTTTCGACATGGCGTGGGCGTACTTTCTGCGCGCCAAGGCCGACAACATCCGCCATGCCGAATTGTTCTTTGACCCGCAAACGCACACCGCGCGCGGGGTACCGATGGCCACCGTAATCAATGGTTTGCGACGTGCCTGTGACAAGGCACAGGCCGAGCTGGGGCTGCGCTCGGAGTTGATCCTGTGCTTCCTGCGCCATTTGTCCGAAGCGGACGCGCTCGCCACATTTGAAGAGGCGCAGCCGCATCTGGGCAAATTCATCGGCGTCGGTTTGGATTCCAGTGAACTCGGTCACCCGCCAGAAAAATTCGCGCGCGTTTTTGCGCAAGCCCGCAAGTTGGGCCTGCGCGCGGTAGCGCATGCGGGCGAAGAAGGGCCGCCGGCCTATATCTGGAGCGCGCTGGACGTGCTCGGAGCCGAGCGCATCGATCATGGCGTGCAGGCGCTGAAAGATCCCGTGTTGGTGAAGCGCTTGGTAGAGCAGGGCATTCCATTGACCGTCTGTCCCTTGTCGAACATCAAGCTGTGCGTCTTCAAATCCTTGGCCGATCACAACCTGCGGCAGTTGCTCGACGCCGGTCTGGTGGCGACAGTGAACTCAGACGATCCGGCTTACTTCGGTGGCTATCTCAACCAGAACTTCACCGAAACTTTCGCCGCGCTCGATCTGAATGCCAGCCACGCCGCAACACTGGCCCGCAACAGTTTCACCGCGAGCTTCGCCACAGCGGCGCAAAAGGCGGCGAACCTTGAAGCTTTGGACGCTTACCTCGATCACGCCGGAGTGCGTTGAGCCATGGGCAGACTCACCACTCACGTGCTCGACACCGCGCACGGCAAGCCCGCAGCCGGTGTCGTCATCCGGCTGTATCACTGCGCGGCGGATGGCCGCCAGTTGCTCGCCCAGCACGCCACCAATAGCGACGGTCGCTGCGCAACCGCGTTACTGCAAGACGAGCTGTTCAAGACCGGGAATTACGAATTGGATTTTGCGCTCGGCGATTACTTCGCCGCGCTCGGCGTGGTGGTGCCCGAGCCACGCTTCATCGACGTGGTGACCTTGCGATTTGGCATCAGCGATGCCAGCGCGCACTACCACGTGCCGCTGCTCGCCTCGCCATTCAGCTATTCGACTTACCGCGGCAGCTGATCCCGAATGAGCGACTACTGGATCGAAGCAGCCGGACTGCTGCTCCGCTGGCTGCACGTGGTGGCGGCGATCGCATGGATCGGCGAGTCGTTCTATTTCGTCGCGCTTGATCGAGGTTTGAAGCCGGCCAAGCAGCCA
>JBBQQV010000080.1:0-9517 GCA_038215505.1 Lysobacterales bacterium | reverse complement strand
TGGACGCGATAGGCGAAGCTTTGGCTGAGAATGGCAAGGTGATCGTCACTGGCTGCCTGGGCAAGCGGGCCGATCTGATTCGCCAGGCGCATCCTAATGTGCTGTCGATATCCGGCCCGCAGGACTACGCAAGCGTGATGAATGCAGTGCACTTGGCGGTGCCGCCGCGGCACGATCCGTTTGTGGATTTGCTACCGGACTATGGCCTCAAGCTGACACCCAAACACTACGCCTACTTGAAGATTTCCGAGGGCTGCAATCATCGCTGCACGTTTTGCATCATCCCCAGCATGCGCGGCGACCTGGTGTCGCGGCCGGTGGACGAAGTCTTGCTTGAGGCCGAGCGCTTGGTGAAGGGCGGCGTTCGCGAACTGCTGGTGGTATCGCAAGATACTTCGGCTTATGGCGTTGACCTGCGTTACTCCGAGCACGTCTGGCGCGAGCGCACCTACCAGACGCGCATGCGCACCTTGTGCGAGGGCTTGGCTGAGCTGGGCGTGTGGACGCGCTTGCACTACGTGTATCCGTATCCGCACGTCGATAACATCATTCCGCTGATGGCCGAGGGGCGGCTGCTGCCCTACCTCGATATTCCCTTCCAGCACGCCAGTCCGCGCATCTTGAAACTGATGAAGCGTCCTGGGGCGATCGACCAGACCATTGAGCGCATCAACCGCTGGCGCGCCATCTGCCCCGATCTGACCATTCGCAGCACCTTTATCGTTGGCTTTCCTGGCGAGACCGAGGACGACTTCGAACAGTTGCTCGACTTCATCGACGAGGTGGAGTTGGATCGTGTTGGTGCCTTCGCTTACTCGCCGGTCGATGGCGCAAGGGCAAACGATCTGCCGGATCCGGTGCCCGAGGACGTCAAGCTGGATCGCTTGGAGCGCTTCATGGCGATGCAGGCGGACATCAGTACGGCGAAACTCGCCGCCAAGGTCGGCAGCGTACGAACCGTGCTGATCGATAGTTTAGACGGCGAGCTGGCGATCGGGCGCTCGAAAGCCGATGCACCGGGCATCGATGGCTGCGTGCAGATCCAAGATGGCGAAGAGCATGGCCTGAAGGCGGGCCAGTTCGTAGAAGTGCGAATCATGGGTTCCGACGAGCATGACTTGTATGGACTGGTCGAACACGCTGAGGACTAGCCGCATGACGGCGGCTTGCTGATGCGCTTTTGCGCCCCTTTGCGCGAGGATGTCGCTGCCAAGACTTTCGACCATCCGGTGTTCGCGGGTGTGCGACCGTGGCGCGAGTGGCTGACCGCAAAAGACTGGCCGGGCATTGCGGAAATGGATGCCGCGTTGGCGAACACCACGCATGCCACCAGTGGCAATAGGCTTCGCGTGGTCGCGCAAACACCAGCGTTGCTGGCAGATGGTCTGCACTACGAATCACGCATCCTAGAGCGGGCGGCCATCGCCACCCGCCACGGCAGCTGGCACGACCTGTTGAATGCATTGATCTGGCTCGCGCATAGCAATATCAAAAGTGCATTGAACGCACGTCAAGTTGCTGACATCGAACGCGTCGGCCGTCGCGCGCGCACTCTGGGCCAGTGCGCGCTGACCCATTTCGACGAAGCTGGAATCGTGCTTGTCTTGCGCGAGAACGCGCGATTGGCCGCATGGGATCAGCACGACTGGGTCGGCTTGTTGCATGGGCTTGAGGCGGCGGATTTCGCCGTCGCGGTGGTTGGTCACGCGCTACTCGAACATGCCTTGCAGCCGGGACAGCTGTTGGTGGGCAAGGCACTGGTTGTGATCCACCCGACCCCCGCACTCGGCTTGCCCATCTCGCTTCAAGCCATCGCCGATGCCATCGGCGAGCAAAGAATTCTGCTTGATCCACAAGAATTGCGACCGCTGCCTTTGGTCGGATTGCCTGGCTGGCACCCGCAGGCAGGCGCGATCAAGTTCTTGCAAAGTGCCCCGTGTTTCGCCCCAAAGCGAAAGGAGCGCCGTTACCCGCCCGCGCTCACGCTATCCGAATCTGACACCTTTTCAACCGCGACTTGGGCGGCAGACAACAGACTTGGGGCGTCGAACGCGGCCGCGTAACCGGAATCGACCATGGCCTTCTGCAGGGTTTCGCTCAGTTTCAGGCCGCTGGCGATGATTTGTCCGCCATGCATGATGGCTTCGGTATTGCCGCGAAAATCGCAGCATCGCCCGCCAGCCTCACGCACCAGCAATACACCGGCGGCGATGTCCCAGGCTTTCACACCGGCTTCGAAGTAGCCGTCGACACGGCCGCAAGCGACGTAAGCCAAATCGAGGGCCGCTGAGCCAGTGCGACGGATGTCTTCAGCGCTTTCCATTAGTTGCCGGATCACTTCCAGTTGCGCGCCGATGCGTTTGCGTTCGCGCGGCGCAAATCCGGTTGTCAGCACGGCACCCTCGAGCTCGGTGCGTGGTCCCATTCTGAGGCGTCGATCATTCAGGTAAGCGCCGCTGCCGCGGCTGGCGGTGAACAATTCGTTGCGGCTGGGATCGTAAACCAGACCATGCAGCGGCTCGCCATCTTCCAGCAGCGCAATCGACACGCAAAAGTGCGGAAAGCCGCGCAGATAGTTGCTGGTGCCGTCCAGTGGATCGATCACCCAAGTGAAGCGCGACTTGCCCTTGGCGCCCGACTCTTCGGCCAGAAATGCATGAGTCGGAAACGCGCGTTTCAGCTCGCGTATGATTTCCGCTTCGGCCTGCGCATCCACTTCGCTGGCATAGTCTTGGCGCGCCTTCTCGACTACGTTCAGGCTCTCCAAGCGGCTCACCTGGCGCAGGATGAGGTTGCCGGCCTGCCGAGCGGCTTTGACCATGACGTTGACCGCTGGCTTTTGCATGCGGATTCCGGAGTGGATGCGGCGGATAAAAAGAACTCGGACGGATGCCGCGGTTTCACCCGCAGAACCGGCCAATCAGCCATGGATGATAGCAAATGCCTACCCTTGACCGGCCGATTCCCGTCCAACTGCGCATCGTATTGGTGGGTACCAGCCATCCTGGAAACATTGGAGCGGCCGCCCGTGCCATGCAAACCATGGGCCTGGAATCGCTACATCTGGTGGCCCCCGAATGTGATCCATTCGCGCCGGAATCACAGGTCCGCGCTGCCGGTGCCGAGCGTGTGATGTCCTCCATGGTGATACACCCAAGCCTGGGGGATGCGTTGGCCGATTGTCAGACGGTGTATGGCTGCACCGCACGCAGACGCAGCGTCGCGCTGCCCGAAGTGACGCCGCGGGCGGCGGCTCCGCAGCTGGTGGCGGCAGCACTGCGGGGACCCGTTGCCTTGTTGTTTGGGCGCGAGCGTACTGGTTTGGAGAACAGCGAACTGCAGCGCTGCCACGCTGCCGTCCACATCCCGACGGACGCTGAGTTTGGATCGCTGAATCTGGCCGCTGCGGTGCAGGTCGTTGCCTACGAGTTGCGCCTCGCGGCGCTGGCCAGCATCGAGTCGAGCGGCTCCCAATCGGTTACCAATACAGCGAGTGCATCGATAGTTACTGCCAAGCAGGCCGAGGGCAGTGAGCTTGGGCGTGCGTCCGACGAGCCACCGGCGACCCACGCTGCAATGGAAAGATTCTTCGAGCACCTCGAGCAGACCTTGATCGACATCGATTTCCACAAGGGCCGTCATTCGACAACCGTCATGCATCGCCTGCGCAGATTGTTTCTGCGTTCCAGCATGGACGCGCGCGAAGTGCGGATGTTGCGTGGAATCCTGGCGGAATCGCAGCGTATGGCGCGGCTGGCTCGGCCGTCCTGAAAGCCTTTTTCCGTGGTGGCTTGGAGTACCCTTGCGGCAGACAATCCTTGTGATGCTTTTGCCCTTTTGAGCAGACGGATTTTTTGTTTTTGGCTTGCATTGTCGGCAGTTGCCTTATTGGCAATTGCACCGGCAACGGGCGCTGCTGGCAATGCCGGCAGCACCGGCGCGACTGACCAGAGCGTGCTCGTCATTGGCCGCATTAGCGACGACCCCCGGCGCCACTACGATCAGCTGAAATCTCTGCTGGACTATGTGGTTCCGCAGTTGGCACTGGTCGGGATTCGCGAGGGTCGGGTGTTGATGGCGCGAGATACCCAACAGATGGCGAGCTACTTGCGCCGGGGCCGTGTCGACTGGGTAACCGAAACCGCAGGCACCGGCGTCCATCTGGCCGACCGCACTGGCGCCAAGTTGCTGGTGGTGACCGAACGCGATGGCGTTTCGGCCTACCACTCGGTCATTTTTGTGCGCCGCGACAGCGGCATTCGCAGTCTGGCTGACTTGCGGGGGCGCAGCATCGGCCTGCAGAACCTAAATTCGACCACTGCTTATCTTGCCCCGGTTGCGGACTTGCTGGGCGCCGGACTCAACCTCGAGTTGCTGCTTTCGCCGCTTGATCGTCCCAGTGTAGAAAGCGTCGGCTACGTGTTTGCGCAGTCGGAAAACAACATCTCGACTTGGGTGCACAAGCGTCTGGTCGATGCGGGCGCCTACAGCAATCTGGACTGGGCCAACCTGCATCGCCTGCCGTTGGCGTATCGCAACGATCTGGTGATCATTCACCGGACCGTTGACTACCCGCGAGCCGTCGAACTGGTGCGTGGCAATCTCGCTCCCCACGTCGAGCAGGCCCTGCGCGAGATTCTGCTCTCGGCAGCCGATGATCCGGAGGGGCGCGAGCCGCTGCTCAGATTTTTTGGTACCAGTCGGTTCTTGCCCATCGATGCGGCGATGCAGCAGTCGCTGGATGGGCTCCGTGATGGTGTCAAGCGCGTTCACTCGGAGCTGGAATGACTGAACCCATTTGGCGAAGCACAAGGAAGTGAGCAAGCCCGACTCGACGGTGCGGTTTGGCATTCAGGCACGCTTTCTGGGTGTGGCCTTGGTCGCGACGTTGTCGACGCTCGGCCTGCTCGCGGCGGCGCTGAGCCAACAGTGGCGTGGCCAACAGGAACTGGCGGAGATTGGCCGCGACGGCATGCGGCAGATGGTTGAGCTGGGCATTCGCCAGCGCGGAGAGGCGTTGGCCATGCAGCTCGCCGACACTCTGGCCAACCCGCTGTACTATTTTGATCTGCACAGTGTGGGTGAGATTGCGCGCACCGCCCTGAAGCAGCCGGATGTCGCTTATGTGCTGGTGTTTGATCCCGAAGGTCGAATCATTCATGACGGCTCGGGTGACATACCTACGTTTGGACAGCCGATGAATGACGAGTTTGCCGGTGAGGCCATTGCTGCCTCGTCGCTGCACGTTCAGCAGTCGGTCGACCTGTTGGAAGTGGCGGTACCGATCCGTATAGGCGACCAGTTGCAAGGCGGAGCGCGCGTCGGTATTTCGCTGCGTGAACCGATGCGAAGGCAAGAACTCGCCCTCGATGCCATGACCACGCGTTCGCGGGCAATTGCCGTCGACAGCTTGATCCTGATGAGTCTTTTGTTTGCGGGCCTGTTGGCCATTGCGGCCGTGTTGTCGCTGATGGTTTCCCGCGGTTTGGTGAGGCCGATCCGGCGCTTGGCCGAGGCCGCCAAGCAAGTGGAGGCGGGTGTCTACCAGATCGACCTGCCGTCTCTTCGGGGCGATGAACTGGGCGAATTGCAGCGCGGGTTCTTGCGCATGGCTGCAGGCATTGCCCGCCATGAGGAAGAAGTCAGTCGGCTGGCCTACAGCGATCATCTGACCGGCTTGCCCAATCGTCTGGCCTTTCGCGAGAAGCTGGATCTCTGTTTAATCTCGGCGCATGCGGAAGGAGCCAGCGTCGCCTTGGTGTGTATCGATCTTGATGACTTCAAGCGGGTCAACGACACGCTCGGCCACGATGCCGGCGACGAGGTGTTGGAACAGTTTGCCACCAGGCTTCGGCAGTGCATTCCCTTTGAAAGCGACCAGCATGCGCAAGCTGCGCGTTTTGGCGGCGACGAGTTTGTAGCCGTGGTGGGCGGCGTCAACGCGCGCGGTGCAGCGCACCAGTTGGCCGAGGCGGTGCTCAACGAATTACAAAAGCCGCTGGTTGTGCGCGGCAGACAGGTGTACTTGGGCGCGTCCGTCGGCATCACCGTTTTTCCCGAAGACGCGCAACAGGCACGTGATCTCATCAAAAACGGCGACATCGCGATGTATCAAGCGAAATCAGCCGGCAAGAATTGTCTGCGCTTTTACAGTCGGGCGATGGATCAAGCCGTCGGAAACAGTGTGGCCATGCAAGACGCACTGCGGGGCGCATGGGATCGCGGGGAGTTGAGTGTTTGCTACCAACCGATTTTTGCGCTTGCCGATCATCAGTTGGTGGGTGCGGAGGCGCTGTTGCGATGGAATCATCCGACCTTGGGTGAAGTTGCGCCAACGGCGTTCATAGAAATCGCTGAGCAATCCGGCTTGATTGAGCCGATTGGTCGCCACGTTTTGCTGGCAGCGTGCGAGGCGGCGCAGCGCTGGGCGGCGCTTTCGCAACGCAAGAACGAGGGCGGCGACGCACCGTTTGTTTCGGTTAATGTGTCCGCCCGCCAACTTCGCAGTGGCGAACTGCCAGAGCTTGTGGCCAGCGTGCTGCAACAGACCGGCTTGGAACCTGCGTGCCTGCATCTGGAGCTCACCGAAACCGCCGTTCTTGGCGATGAAATTCACGCCAGTGTGCAATTGGCGCGGCTGCGGGCGAGCGGCGTCAAAGTGTGGCTTGACGACTTTGGCACCGGATTTTCGGGACTGAGCCATTTGCGGCGCGTGCCGGTTGACGGCCTGAAGATCGACAAGAGCTTCGTTTCTGACGTGCTGCAGGATCCAGACGATCTGGCCTTGACCAGCGCCATCATCGCGATGGGTCATTCGCTAGGTATCACGGTCGTTGCGGAAGGCATCGAGAGTCAAGCCCAATTCGCCATTTTGCGCGAGCGAGGTTGCGACTACGGACAAGGGTTTTGGCTGGGTCACCCGATGCCAGAGGCGGCTCTCAGGGAGCAGATGGCGAACTGAGCGCTGCGCCCGCGAACGAAAACCGAACCGTTGTCGAAGTGTTTCGATAGATGCGGTCCAATCGATCTACAGTGCGAGCCAACAGGGTGATTGGCCCATCGTTGACGATCACATCGTTCGCCAAAGCCAACCGCGATCCACGCGAAGTTTGCGCCGCCAGCGCGGCTTTAGCCTGATCGGCATCAACGCCGTCGCGCTGCATGACGCGATCCAGCTGCACCGCGTCAGGCACATCCACGACCAGCACACGACTCAGCCAGTCGTAGCGACCCGACTCAACCAGCAGTGGGATCGCGACGACCACATAGCCTGCGGAAACCGCAAGGCTGCGCTGACGCAAGGCCCGTCTGATCGCAGGGTGCAGAATCGCCTCCAAAGCGCGTCTTTCAGTCGCATCCGCAAACACACGGGCCCGCATTTGACGGCGATCCAGACCGCCCGTCGAGTCAAGCATGTGACTGCCGAAACGCTCAACAATGGCTGCCAACGCGGGCTGACCCGGTGCCACCAGCTCGCGCGATATCACGTCCGCGTCGAGGGTGGTGGCTCTGCAACGCGCAAACTCGGTCAATACCGCCGATTTGCCGGACGCAATTCCCCCAGTGAGCCCGATGACCGCCACCCGTGGTGTATCAGTTGGCACCGGGCGACTAGTCCGCCACGCCAGCCCAACGCAGATAGGCCTTGAGCAGGTCAACACCAGAAACCAGTTGGATCCAGCCCGCAACAGCTAGATATGGCCCAAACGGAATGGGGGTAGCGCGATCACGTCCCTTTATCACGATCGCCAACGTTCCCAATATTGCTCCGACAACAGAGGACATCAGCAACACGGGCAGGATGGCGCTGACACCACACCACGCCCCAATCGCGGCTAACAACTTGAAGTCGCCATAGCCCATGCCTTCTTTGCCCGTCAGCAGTTTGAACGCCCAAAACACCAACCACAGGCTGCCGTATCCGACAACCGCTCCAATAATGGCGTCACTGGGCAACGCAAACACGGGCACCAGACTTAGACCCAATCCAAGCCAAAGCAGCGGTAGAGTGAGGTCATCGGGCAGCAAGGTGGTGCGCCAGTCGATGCCCGATGCAGCGATCAATACCGCCGTAAAGACCAAGGCTGCCAGTGCTTGCGGTGTCAGACCAAAACGCCAAACGACTACTGCAAATGCAAGGCCCGTCAGCAGTTCGACCGCTGGATACTGCGGTGAGATGCCAACGCCACAGCCGCGACATTTACCACGCAGTGCCAAGTAACTCAGCAACGGGATGTTCTCCCATGCTGCCAACTGGCGCTGACATTTCGGGCAATGCGAGCGCTCGACCACGACGCCAGGCGGTGCGGTGATTGGACTGGATTCAAGTCCCAGCAATTCACGGCTATCGCGCTCCCAGCCCCACTGCAAGCGGGGCGGCAAGCGCAGTATCACTACGTTGAGGAAGCTACCGACCAAAAGGCCGAAAGCCAACGCCGCAGTGATGGTCAGTGCGGGGTACTCAGCGAGCAAATCCAGCATGTGAAGGTGTCGGCCGCCGCCCGTAGTGAGCCCAAACTAAATCGCCGCCGCAAGCTTGAAGATCGGCAGATACATACCGATGACCATGCTGCCGACGATACCACCGATAACGATCATTACCATCGGCTCGATCAAGCTAGAAAGCGCGTCAACAGCATTGTTGACTTCCTGCTCATAAAACTCAGCTACTTTAAACAGCATTGTATCGAGTGCGCCTGCTTCTTCACCGATCGCTGTCATCTGTACGACCATATGCGGGAAAACATCGACTTGGCGCATTGCTACATTAAGTTGGTAGCCGACAGATACGTCGTTTTTGACCCGTATGGTGGCGTCGCTATAAACGATGTTGCCGGTCGCGCCTGACACCGTGTCTAGCGCTTCTACCAATGGCACGCCGGCCTTGAATGTTGTGGCAAGCGTTCTTGCGAAACGGGCGATTGCCGACTGCTGCATTATCATTCCGATGACTGGAATTTTCAAAATCATGCGGTCAAGCAAGTGTGCAAACGCTCGTGATCGCTTTTTAAGCTCGATTAACCCCATCACGGTTCCCACCGTGATTATTCCAACCAACCACCACCAAGTTTGCATGAAATCAGAGGCGCCAATGATCATTAGAGTGAATGCAGGAAGATCAGCACCAAAACTCTTAAAAACGGCTTGAAATTGAGGCACCACGAAAATGAGCAGGATGGCGGTCACTCCAACGGCGACTGCGATGACCACTGCCGGATAAAACATAGCTTTCTTGATTTTTCCCTTCAGCGCCTCCGTGTTTTCCTTGTAGCTTGCAATGGTGTGCAAAACCGTTTCCAATACGCCTGCACCTTCGCCAGCTCTTACCAGATTCACAAACAGATCGTCGAACTGAAGAGGGTGACGCGCGAGTGACTCCGCAAGCGTCGAGCCGCCTTCAAGCGATCCGCGGATGTCATCCAGCATGTTTTTCATGCGGATGTTTTGCTGTCCGCCGGCAATGATCTCGAATGAGGTCACCAGCGGAACACCTGACTGCATCATCGTCGCCAGCTGC
>JBBQQV010000079.1:0-9545 GCA_038215505.1 Lysobacterales bacterium | reverse complement strand
GCGACGAAGTTTCCACGGAGTTCGGTACTGATCAGTGACTGCGCCACGCCGACTGCTCGCGAAGCATCCTTGACCCACACGGTCGGCGAGCGGTAGTGCGGAGCGATCTTGAGCGCGGTGTGTGCGCGTGACGTGGTCGCGCCGCCGATCAATAGCGGCGTAGTGAAGCCTTGCCGCTGCATCTCGCGCGCGAGGTGAGTCATTTCCTCCAGCGAAGGGGTGATCAGGCCTGAGAGGCCGATCAGATCCACATTCTCGGAACGGGCACGATCCAGGATGGTCTGCGCCGGCACCATCACGCCCATGTCGATCACTTCAAAATTGTTGCAGGCGAGGACCACGCCAACGATGTTCTTGCCGATATCGTGAACATCGCCCTTCACCGTCGCCATCAGGATGCGGCCGTTATTTTTGCCGGCATCCCCCGAGCGCAGCTTCTCTTCCTCGATATACGGAATCAGATGGGCGACGGCCTTTTTCATCACCCGTGCCGACTTGACGACCTGCGGCAGAAACATTTTGCCGGCACCGAACAGATCACCCACCACGTTCATACCCGCCATCAACGGGCCTTCGATGACTTCCAGCGGCTTGGTGGCCGCCTGTCGTGCCAGCTCGGTGTCTGCGACGACAAACTCGTCGATGCCATGCACCAGCGCATATGACAGTCGTGCATCGACGGCGAATTCGCGCCAGGCGAGCTTCTCTTTGCTGGTACCGACGACGCCCTTGCCACCGCCGCGATGGCGCTCGGCGATTTCCAGCAGGCGCTCAGTCGAATCGGCGCGGCGATTAAGCACCACGTCTTCAACGCGCTCCCTCAGTTCGTCATCAAGATCGTCATAAATCGGCATGCCGCCGACATTGACGATGCCCATGTCCAAGCCGGCCTTGATGGCGTGGAAAAGAAACACACTATGGATCGCTTCGCGAACCGGATTGTTGCCGCGGAACGAGAACGAGACGTTGCTGACGCCGCCCGATACATGGCAATACGGCAGGGTGGCGCGAATGATCCGGGTTGCCTCGATAAAGTCGACCGCGTAGTTGGCGTGCTCGTCGATGCCGGTGCCGATGGCAAAGATGTTGGGGTCGAAAATGATGTCTTCGGGCGCGAAGCCGACATGGTCGACCAGCAGACGATAGGCGCGGGTGCAGATGGAAACCTTGCGCGCGCAGGTGTCAGCCTGACCTTGTTCGTCGAACGCCATCACTACCGCGGCGGCGCCGTAGCGCATCACTTTGCGGGCGTGCTCGATGAAGGCGGCTTCGCCCTCTTTCATCGAAATCGAATTGACCACGCCTTTGCCCTGCAGGCAGCGCAAACCGGCCTCGATCACGCTCCACTTGGACGAGTCGACCATCACCGGAATCCGCGCGATATCGGGCTCGGCGGCGATCAGGTTGAGAAAGCGCGGCATCGCGACTTCAGCGTCGATCATGCCGTCGTCGAAATTGACATCCAGAATCTGTGCGCCGGCTTCGACTTGTTGCCTGGCGACGTCGACCGCCTCGTCAAAACGATCATCGACAATGAGTTTGCGGAACTTGGCTGAACCCGTGACGTTGGTGCGCTCGCCAATGTTGACGAAGTTGATTTCTGGGGTGATGACCAGCGGCTCGAGACCGGCTAAGCGGGTGTGGCGGTGCAGGATGGTCATTGCTCAGGGCTTAAAAAGGGGTCGCGGGCAGCGCAATGTTGGAGGGCCGCGCTCCCGCGCGGCTGCTTTTCCGCCCAGTCGAATTGGCGGCAGAACTGCGTCGCAGGAGCGGCGCCCTCCAAGGCATTTTTCGCTCGATGTCGAGATGCATGAGCGGGATCACGCGGCCACCTCAAAGCGCAGCGGCTCACGTGGCGCGATATCTGCTACCGCCTCGGCAATCGCGCGAATGTGTGCCGGTGAGGTGCCGCAGCAGCCACCCACAATGTTGAGCAGGCCGCTGGCCGCAAATTCGCGCAGTTGCTTGGCCATGTCGGCGGGGGATTCGTCGTACTCGCCAAACGCGTTCGGCAAGCCGGCATTGGGATGAGCGCTGATCCGGCATTCGGCAATCTGGGCGAGGATGTCGACGTGCGCACGCAGATCTTTGGCGCCCAGCGCGCAGTTCAGCCCAATCGCAAAAGGCTGCGCATGCCGCAGGGAGTACCAGAAAGCTTCTGCCGTTTGCCCGGACAAGGTGCGCCCTGATCGATCGGTAATCGTGCCCGAAATCATGATCGGCAGACGCCCGCCACGCGTCTCAAAGGCATGCTCAATGGCGAACAAGGCGGCCTTGGCATTCAGCGTGTCGAAGATCGTTTCCACCATCAGGATGTCCGCGCCGCCGTCGATCAACGCCTCCGCGGCGCGTTGATAGTCGTCGCCCAGCTCGGCAAAACTGGTGGCGCGAAAACCGGGATTGTTGACGTCAGGGCTGATTGACGCGGTGCGGCTGGTCGGGCCAATTACGCCCACTGCAAAACGCGGTTTGTGCGGCGTGCGTGCGGTCCATTCGTCGCAGACGCTACGCACCAGGCGCGCGGCTTCCCGGTTCAACTCGACCACCAGATGCGGCAACGCGTAGTCGGCTTGCGACACCGCCGTGCTGTTGAAGGTATTGGTCTCGATCAGATCGGCACCTGCTTCGAGATACTGCCAATGAATGTCCTGGATGATCGCGGGCTGGGTCAAGGTCAGCAGGTCGTTGTTGCCCTTGAGATCAGTGCCCTTGGGACCGTGGCCGTGTTGGCAGTGTTCGCCGTGTGCGTGTTCGGCATGTGCGACCAAGCCGTCGAAACCTTGCGCAAAGCGAGTACCGCGATAGTCGGCTTCGGTCAGGTGGTGGCCTTGGATCATGGTGCCCATCGCGCCATCAAGAATCAGAATGCGCGCGGCGGCGGCAGCCTCAAGCGCGGCGACGCGATCAGGAAACAACCAAGGTAGGGTTTTCATCGACAGGTCTCTTTGAACTTAGGGTTTACGCGCCAGCAATGCGACCACTTCAAAATGCGGTGGCCGCTTTTCGCGCGCGATAATGGCGCAGCTCAGCACTTCCAGACCCGCCTTTTGTGCGTGCTTGCGCAGGGTTTTCGGATCGAAGCCAAGATTGACGTGACCAAACGGCGCAACCGCAGCTCGGTGGTCATGTTGATTCAGACTGGTAGCCAGCAGGCGGCCGCCGCTACGCAGTACCCGCGCGGATTCCTGCAACGCATTCGCTGGCTGCGTCGAGTAAGTGAGCGCATGCATCATCAGGACCAGATCAAAGCTTGCGTCTGGCTGATCCAAGGCATGCATGTCTTGCACGGCGACTTCCACTTGCGGCAATCCGCGCAAGCGTTCGCGGGCTGCGTTTGCCACCCGCTCACTCGCATCAATGCACACATAACGACGTGCGCGCGGCGCCAGCAGTTCGGCCATCACGCCGTCACCGGAGGCGATGTCGAGCACTTCACCGGGCTCGAACAACTGCAGGGCGGCGCGTGCCATGGCTTCCCAGGTGCGGCCGGGCGAGTAGTGGCGCTCCATGTCGCCGGCGACCGAGTCGGCCCAATTCTGATCAGAAGCGCGCGCCGCAAGCACGATGGGCAAGCGCTCGGCGTCCTGGCGCAGCAGCGGATCATCGGCACCATCAGCGAGTGAACGCCACACGGCGCGTTGGTTGTCGTTGAGCTGGTCAGGCTCGAACCGGTAGTACGCCGACACGCCTGAGCGTCGGTCGCGCACCAATTCGGCTTCACGCAATCGCGCCAAATGAGTGGAAACACGCGGTTGCGCCAGCTGGGTGATGGCCGACAATTCGGCGACGGTGAGTTCTTCGCGGTCGAGCAGGGCAAGCAGCCGCACCCGCGTCGCATCGGCCAACACCCGCAAGCAATCCGACCAAGCCGCCAAATCCACCCAAAATATCCTTTCATCGCGATTCAAGGATGAAAGGGTGGCTTATGAGCTTCGAGGCGTCAACTCAAGCCGCTGCATCAGTGTCGAGTGAAGCGATCAGGCAGTCAGCAAAACCAGCTTCCCCAACGTCTGCCCGGACTCAAGCCGCGCTTGCGCAGCGGCGGCTTGGTTGAGCGGGAATGCTTCGATGGGTAGCGCCTGCAAACGCCCATCGGCGAAGCGTTGCAAAAGCCAGCGCATGCCCTCGCGCAAGTCTTCGCTATGCGACTGCAGGAAACTCAAATTGGCAGCCAACACACTGCGATTGTTTTGCGTCATGTCGAGCGGATTGAAGCGCGGCGTGCGCAGCCAGTCCCACCCCAAACGCAGCCAGTTCAGCCGCCCGTCTTTTGGCAGCATGCTGTGGAAGCCGTAAATGACGAGCCGCCCAGTGGGCGCCAGATGGGCATAACTCTGCTTGAGGGTGGATACGCCATTGGCATCAAAAATCGCTTCAAAGCCAGTGGGTTCCAAGGCTTCTGCGGTTGCCCAAAGCGGGGTCGTAGATTTGTCGATGACGGTCTTCGCACCCATGTTCACGCAGTGCGTGCACTTGTGACCGCTACCCACCACGGCCGTCACCTCGCAACCGGCGAGTGCGCCCAACTGGGTGAGTGCCGATCCCACGCCACCGGCGGCCGAGTGCACCAGCCAGCGTTCACCGACCCTAGGGTGAAGCTGCCGGTGGATCATGAACCATGCGGTAAGAAACACGGTTGGCAGCCCCGCTGCCTGACCGGCGGTCAGTCCGAGTGGCCTGTGAAAGACGTTGCCAACAGGCAGCACGATACGATCGCAGTAGCCGCCGAACAAGGTAATCGCAACCACCGCGTCACCGCTATTGAACTCGGTCACACCAGCGCCGACGGCCGCGACCGTGCCGGCAATTTCAAATCCTGGGGTGATCGGATAGCCATGCAGCTCGCGCGCAGAGGCATACAGGCCCATGCGGATGATGCCATCGGCGTAGTTGACGCCACACGCCTCGACCGCAATCAGCACCTCGCCTGCGGCTGGCGTTGGATCAGGCTGTTCGAGCAGTTCCAGTGCGGCGTAGCCGCCGGGTTTGCGAATGATGATTTTGCGCATTTGGCGGCGGGCCATGCGATGAGGTAGCGACTGTAACCTTTGTCGCGGTCGAAGCTGGCAGACTCCGGGAGTTTCCCCATCTTCGTTTGCCTATGACTGTCCAACCCATTGCCGTGCAACCCGTTGCTCCCGGCGAGCGCTTGCGTGGTCTGGCCGAGACCGAATTTCGCGAGCTTGGCCGCCACTTGGGAGCAGCGCGTCGTGGTAAAGATTCCGGTGTGCATGGCTGCCGTAAATCCCTGCAGCGGCTGCGAGCATTGGTGCGGCTGTTGGCACCAGCCAATGTCGAATGGGCGCGACGCGAAGATGGGCTGTTGAGGGAATGCCGGCGGCGATTGGGCCGCTTGCGTGACGCGGCAGTGCGCCTTGAGTTGGTCGAGAAGCTCGGCAAGCGCGAGCTCAGCGAGGCGGATCGCGCGCAACTGGATAGCGCTATCGCGCAGATCAGTGCAGCCCGGCTTGCGGTGTGGGCGAGCTATCCGCCCGAGGCAGCATTTTGGGATGTGCTGGAGAAAGCGGCCGCTCGTTTGCAGTCGCGGCTGGTCAAATGGCCGCTGGATGAGCTGAATGAGAAACGCATTAGCCAAGCCATCGAGCGCGCCCGCTCGCGGGTGCGTGAATCGCTCAAGGACGCGCTCGGCCGCGTCGAGCGTACCCATCGGCACGATCTTCGCCGCCGTCTACGCCGATTCGCTGCGTTGCGCCAAGCCACCGCGCATGTCATTCGCCGTCGCGACGCTGGCGCCGCCGTACTGGTTGAGCTTGCTCGCGAAATGGGCAAGGAAGGCGATCTGTGGATGGCGGCGGCGGCGTTGCGCAAATGCGGTCATGCGCATGAAACGCGAGCCTTGCGGCAGATGCTTGAGAAGGAGCGTCGCGCCGCCTGCAAACGCCACGACGGCGAACTCGCTTCCGCCCGCCGGCGGTTGTTGGAGAAGCCTGCTACAGCGCGCGAATCTGCCGCCAAAGCGCGGCGTGCGGTAACAGTGGCCGCCGCGAGATCCGAGACAACTGGTGAGAGCTGAGCTAGCCCGGTCTTTTCATGAGTAGCGCATGCCCTCGCTGGTCTCCTGAGCGCACTGGGAAATGGCCGTAAAGCCCGACGTTTCGCCCCTTTTTGAGAGTCCGCTGAGCGATCAGGGGCCTGCGCGGTCAACGTGCGCATTCATGAAAAGCCCGGGCTAACTGATGGCCGCGGCGGCGCGCGATCGGATCAAAGCGCTAGTCATTTGCGCCACCCGCGACAAAATGCGAAGCCGTAGTGGGCCGCGTCGCCGGCTGCCATTATGCCGATGGCAAAAAAACCATCATGGACATGATTCCTCGCGGCGCTTGGGTGTGCCGACAACTGAACTTGACTCGCACCTACCTAGCTGACGCAATGGCGAAACCCGCCCGGAACCACTTTTTTGAAACCGCTGCGTGTATTGGCGAATCAACACGGCGTAGCACCCGCAGGACGCCGCCTCAAGACCGGCGCGGTTGAGGATCTGTATTTCGCCGCGGCTGTAATCGATGAATTCCTGCGCTTGCAACCCGCCTGCCGCAATCGTGATGGCACTGCGCTGCACACCCAATGCGTCGGCGATGTGTTGATGGGTGAGATGAAAGTGATCGTTCTGCGCGCGGTCGTGGGCTAGCAGCAACCATCGGGCAAGTCTCTGCTCGACCGTATGAAAGCGGGTGCAGGCAGTGGTTTGCGAGAGTTGCGCAATCTGTGCATGCAGGTAGTTCTGCAGCACGCCCAGGAAGGCGGAGCCCAAGCTTGCCTCGCGAAACAGGACCTCAGGTGACATTCGCAGGGCCTTGCCCTCGCTTTGCACCACGGCACGTTGTGGCGCGGCGTCAATGCCCAACAGCAGGGTCGCCCCGAGCATGCCTTCGGCGCCAATCAGGGCTGTTTCCATGGGCGGATGGCCATCGGCCTCGGCCACCAGCGAAATGCTCGCTGTTTGCGGAAATTAAGCGGCGGCATACGGTTGATTGGGTTCGCACAGCACATCACCAAAGGCCAACGTGATCGAAGTGCAGTTCGCCAGCACCCGTTCTCGATCAGCCTTGGGCAGGCGTGCGATCAAACGGTTGGCAACGGCTGTAGGAATGAGAGTTTGCAAGCCGACCCTTTTCAGCAAAGCCTTCAGCCTGAGCGGCGCGGGTAGAGTGCTGATTCAATCCCGCGCTGTGAGTATGTCGTCGAGTAGAGCGCAGCACTGTTCGCCACCTCGCATAGGTAGCTCGTGCGGCTCTGCTTTTGTTCCTTGACCTGCATCGCAATTTTCTGCTTCGGCGGTGCCATCGCATTGCCCATCATTATTGGTGCTGCGGTGCCGTCTCATCGGCCGTCAATAGTTGTTGTTGCCGAACCAGATAGTGGGGCAGCAAGCGGTCCGACTCCTTCTTTACCACCGCGTAACACTCGCAGCTCAACGATTCCAAATGGTCGCGGTCCAACACCGTGATTTTTCCGCGGCTGTACTCGATCACGCCAAGTTTCTGCAGCTTGCCGGCGGCTTCAGTCACGCCCTCGCGGCGAACGCCCAGCATGTTGGCGATCAGCTCTTGAGTCATCGACAGATTGTTGCTGGGCAGGCGATCAATCGACAACAACAGCCAGCGGCAAAGTTGTTGATCGATGGAGTGATGACGGTTGCACACCGCCGTCTGCGCCATCTGGGTGATAAGCGCCTGGGTGTAGCGCAACATCAGCATCATCATTTCGCCGTGACGATTGAACTCGGCTTTCATCAGTTGACTCTTCAACCGCCACGCGTAGCCCGCACTCTGCACAACGGCGCGACTGGGGGTGCTCTCGCCGCCCATGAAAAGCGAGATGCCGACCATGCCTTCGTTGCCCACCACCGAGATTTCGGCAGAGGCTCCGTTCTCCATCACGTACAGCAGGGAAACGATGCAGTCGGTCGGGAAATAGACATACTTCATGGTGCCACCTGGCTCATACAGGACCTCTCCCAGCGGCAACGGGACGAGGGTGATGACATCGAACAGGCGCTGTTGCACCTCGAGAGGCATCGCCGCGAGAAGCTGATTCTGTTGCGGGGTATGCGCAGTCGAGATTGAGCTCTCTTTTAAAGCATGCTTCATGGCCGGGAGCCGTGATTGAGATGGTGGTTTTTTGCCAGCCTACCGTCGATTGCACAGCCAGTAAGTACGCTAGCGAACACACATCGGCTCCTTTGAGCTCTGCAATGGAGCTGAAGCCAGCTGCTAATCAGCCGTGAGTCCAACGCGCGGTGTGAAGAAGTATGTTCGTCGGCGCACTGACGATTGCCGCCAAAGCGAGCACCCTCTGCCGCGATGGTCTCTACTGCCGCTCGACGCTTCGCCGTGTTGAACGCCAGCCTGCCCATCAGCCAATCCAACCAGCCGACTGACCCTTGCTCTGCGGGCAACCCAAACGAGAACATCATGCACATAGTTGTCACCACTGATGAACGCATCAACGCCAGCGAGATGCTGCGCGATAGGCTTCGTGAGTCGGTCATCGCGTCATTGCGGCAGTTCTCTACCCAAATCGCGGATGTCGATGTGCAGGTCACCCAGTTGAACGTGTTCACGGCGGGCTGGTTCGAACAGCGCTGCTGGATCGAGGCGCACTTGCGCGGTCGCCAGCCGATATCGGTTGAGTATGATTCGATTTCGCTGAACATGGCTGTGGATGGCGCATTGCAAAAGCTCGTTCAAGTGATGGAAGTGGTGCTTGATCGCAGTGCAACGGAGGTTGCACACACGGACGCAATCAGGCGGGTGCCGGCGCAAGTGGGCTCCGCAGCCAGCCTGTGAGCAAGCGCCTTGACCGCCAACATCTGCCGCCCGACTCGATGAACAGGAAGCTGGCTTCGAGGTCTGCAGAGTCGCTCGCCGAGGTGCTGAGAAAGTCGACAAGTGCCGGACAGCTTGTCGAAGAATGTGGCAATGAACTGGCTCAGGTGAACGCGAGCATGCAGCGCCATCTGGCTGATCCTAATCAGGTGACCAGCGCGGAAGTGGCGCTGAAGTTGAATCAGGCGGTGGAGGAAAAAGTCGCGTCAGTCGCCGACAAGTTGGCGACGGTGAACAGCGAGCTCTCCGGGCATGTTCGCGACCGCCACTTGCTGAAGCACCAGTTGGCTGTGGTGGTGAAGCAGGAAGCGGCTGCCAGACACTTGGCGTTACATGACGTGCTGACCGGTCTACCCAACCGAGCATTGTTCGATGACCGCCTTGAGCACGGCTTGGCCCAGGCTTTGCGTCACCGTTGGAGCTTGGCCCTCATGTTCATTGATCTGGACGGGTTCAAGCGGGTGAACGACAATTATGGTCATCGCGTCGGCGACCTGTTGCTGCAAACCGTCGCGCAGCGACTCCGCGAAAACACGCGCAGCGACGATACGGTCGGCCGCTACGGCGGCGACGAATTTGTCTACTTATTGATGGAAGTCAAGAGCGAGCAGGGCGTGGCGCAGTTCGCCGAACGCCTTGTCGCCGCGGTGCATGCACCCTGTGAGTTTTCGGTGGACTCGGTAGCCGTGCGTCTGG
>JBBQQV010000078.1:0-9572 GCA_038215505.1 Lysobacterales bacterium | reverse complement strand
CCAGCTGATGGGTGGCGGTGATACTTGCCGCTTGAATGTTGAAAAACGGCGCGAACACGGTGTCCTTGCCGCGCATGTCCTGATCCGGCGCATACCAGAGAATGCCCGCCTGCTTAAGATGCCGAATCGCTGCTCGCAATTCGTCGCGGCGGAACATCGCAGTGGCGTAGCGCAAGCGACCGCGCTTCACCGCCCACTCGAACGCGGGATCGTCGTGGGCGCGATACATGCCAGCCAAAGGCGCGTGCTCGCAGAGCAGACGGCCACACAGTTCGAGGGTCATGAAATGCCCAGAGACCAGAATCACCCCGCGGCCTTGTTGCTTCAGTTGCTGCAGGATTTCGACGCCCTCGATTTCCACCCCGTCGCGCATCACGGCGACATCGCCCCACCACGCGCGCAGAAACTCGAACACACCAATTCCCAGATCCCGAAAGCTGCCCTGCAACAACGCGCGCCGACTGGCAGAGGTCATGTGCGGAAAGCACAACTCGATATTGCGCCGCGCCGCACGGCGACGGCTGCCCACTACAAGGCGCAGAACGCTGCCCAGTGCGCCGCCCAAACCGCGTTGCAACCCCCATGGCAGCTGGGCGAACAGCCACAACACAGCGATGCCGACATAGGTAGGCCAGCAACGGATGGATCGCGGCGCCGGGCCGGCCGAGGTCGCGCTGATCATGTCTGGCGTGGTCAAAACTGTGGCGCAGCTAAGCGCTCGGCAAGCGTGGCACGCCCATGCTGCTGCGCTCTTCGGTGACCGTCGCGACCACGGCATTGCGGGTGATTCGGCGAACGCTTTCGCAGGCTTCACCGCGACTTGCGCGGATGGCATTGGCGAATGCCTGCCGAGCGCGCCCATCATCTGCCTGGTGTGCGTACAGCTCACCCATCGCTTCCCAAACGTGGCTGTCGACGTCGCCACCGAGCGCACGCAGCAGATAGTCCTCCGACTTGCCCCACAGCTGCTCCACCCGGCACAGATTGCCCAATGCAAGTTGGATTCCTGGACTTCCAGGCTGCTCGGCCAGCCAGCTCTCAGCGCGACGAATCGCCAACGAGCGATCACTGTGCGCAAGACTGCCGTAGCGTCTGGCCAAGGTTTCGGACCAGTCTTTGCTGAGCGCGCGCTCGATCGCCACTGCGGCTTCGTCGGCGTCGCCCAAGGCGGCGGCACGGCTGGCGTAGGCATCGACGAGTTCAGCCTGTTTGCGTTGTGACTTGCTCAGGCTCTTCCAGCGCGCCAGCAGGACACCCAAGCCTTCGGTCTGCGCCAAAGCCGCAGCGATGGTGTGCGCTTCGAGCTTGGTCAAAGCCTCGCCTTCGCGAACTTTGCTGCTGCGCAGGGTAGGCAACAGATCGAGCGCTTCCGCAGCGCGACCCGCACCGACCAAGGCCTGCACTCGCAGCTCTTGGCCGCGCGGGCTGAGCGCCTCACTGACCGCCGCGTGCTCCAACAATTCGGCAGCGCTCGCAAATTGCTCGCGTTCGATCAAGTGTTCCACATTGATCAGGCGTGCCTGGGCCTGCCCGCCGGCCATGCCCGCATCAGCCAACAAGCCACTGGCGCGCTCAGTTTGACCGCGCGCATAGGCGGCGCGATGGGCAGCCAGCAACGCGGGCAAGCGCAGCGATTCATCGCCCGCCGCCTTGCCGAGTAGACGGTCGGCTTGCGCCCAGCGTCCATCCTCCAGCGCCAGCAGGCCTTCCGCCAAACGCCCGCGGGCAATGCGCCGCCGACGCCGACGCCAGCCGACAAAGGGTGCTCGCAACAGCCAAAGCAAAGCCCGCACCAGCAGCCCGATCAGCAGTGCGAGGGCGATTGCGACGATCAGGGTGCTCTCGACACTCCAGCCTCGAAAGGTCACCAGCACGTAGCCCGGATCCAGCGCCAGCCAATGCCAAGCGAACGCGCCCAAGACCGCCAGCGCGAGCAGGATCAGCGCTTGCCGAAACAGCTTCATTCGACTTCGACCGCAGGACTCGGCTCGACGCTAGGCTCGGGCGCCGGTTCAGCAGGAGTGGCGAGCGGCACAGCGGACGCCTGCCGGCTGGCAGATTCGATGTCCGCCGTTGCCGGTGGCAATGGTGCCGAAAGTGGCTGCGCCTCGCCAAGTCGACGTGTGGCCCGCAGACCGCGCAGTTCGCGCAGGGTGGCGCCGATGGCCGCCGGCGGCGTTGCATTTTGCGGTTCGAGCCCACGCAGTGCTTGCACGTGGGCGATGACGCGCGCGTCGCTGGGTTCAAATAACGAATTCAGGTCGGTCTCGACGGCTTTGAGGGTTTCAGCCCAGGCACTTGAATCGCCGCGCTCAAGCGCCGCAAGACCCAGTTGCAGGCGCATTGCGAGGGCAGTCTGCCGGGCGCTGCGCAGCAGCGGATCGATAGGCGCGCCGGCCTCGTCCAGGCGGCGCACGGTAATCAGCTGGCCGAGCAGATCGAGCAGTCGCGAAGAACTGCCGGCGTCGCTCTCGCCGTCTTGCAGCGGTGCTGGCAGCGTTGCCAGTTCCGAAAGCAGGGCATTGATGCGCAAGCGAGCCAGTGGCAACGGGTCCGCTGGCAACGCCTTCAAGGCCGCGATTTCCTGGGCCAATGTGAGCCGCAGCGGGGCGAAGACCGGATCTTGCAGCCCACCGAGGGCACCATCGGCCAGCGAGAAAGCGCGCACTGTGGCGCCGGCATCACGAAACAGCAACAGACGCTCATGGCCGGTGAGCAACAGGAACTCGGCTTCGTCCAGCAACATCGCTTGCGCGCCTTCCTGACGGGTTTGCGCCAAGCGATTGAGCGCGTCTTCGAGCAGGGCGGCGCGCTCGCCGATGCCCAGCACTTCCTCGCGAAGTACCCGTTGGCCAGAGGCAGCGTCGGTGAGTTTGCCGTCGATACTGCGCTGGCGGTCGCGCAGGCCTTCCAGCTCGCGATCAACTTCCAGCTGGCGACCGCGCAATTCGTCTGCAATCTGTCGCCACTCGCCGTTGCTGCGTTCGGCAATCGCGAGGCGCTTTTGCGCATCCCAAGACCAGAGTCCAGCCACCGCAGCGGCCACGACCAGTAGCAGCCAAAGCCACCCTGAGCGGCGGGCGCGTTTGGGCGCGGGCATTGCAGGTCGCACTTCAGCAGATTGGTTGTTCGGTGCAACGTCAATCGGGGAATCGGTCACGGCGTTAAGGTCGGCGTCTGGTTAACGTAAAAGTCGTTCGAGCTTGGGATTTTCTCCCTCCCCGATGTCCGGGGGAGGGTGGGGACGGGGTTAGACAGGGCAGCGCTTTTGCATGGGCATAGCGGGCGTTGAAATTGATAATCCGGGGTGGCCGGCCGCCATAACCCGTAGACCCGAGCAGTGATGCTACCGGAAGCCCCCCGCCGTGACATCGTGACGGCAGTGGCTGATCAAAGCGGCAAGCTGCGCGCTGGGCTGGGTGGAGCCCGCATCAAGCCACCGCGAAAAGCCGAGTCGATGCGCCACATCGCACAGGCGAGGGCTGGCACAGACGACGACCGCAGACTGCAATTGTTGACGTTCGACTTCGCCCAGTTGCGCGAATACCGAGCGCAAAGCCTCTTCGCTGCTGAGCAGCAGGGCGACCTTTCCACCTACTGCCAACAGACGTCGACGAGCGCTGGCGGTCAGTTTGGCAGGCTCGCGGCGGTATACCTCGGCAATGCAGACCTCGCTGCCGCGGTCGCGTAACGACTTGGCGATTTCGCCACGGCCACCGGGTGCGGTCACCAGCCCGACCTGGGCAGGCGGTGGCGAGAGTGCAGAGAGTGCCAATAGCCCTTCGCTGCGCATGAGCGAGGTCGGAATCTGCACATCGCGAATGCCGGCGCGTCGCAAAGCCGCCGCCGTACCGCTGCCGATCGCCAGCACTTGCATCGCAGCTGGCCGCGGATTGGGCAGGGGGCGGGCGAAGCGAACGGCCGCTGGACTGGTGAAGATGCACAGCGGGCAGGCCAGTGCTGCAAACAGATTGGCGCGCGATATCTGGTCCGCCTGCGGCAACAGGCGCAGTCCCGGCAGGCTCAGGAAAACCGCGCCATGCGCACGGCTTGCCCGTCGCAGCGGCGCTTGCTGGTTACTCGCACGCAGGCCAATGATGGTCCAGCCTCGCAAGCTTGATTGGGTGGGTATGCGGTCAGACATTCGGTTAGCCTAACTCGGCCGTTGCCGCCGCAGCGCCCCGGTTTGGTGCACCATTGCGCCCCCGAACTCGCTGACCAACGCATGACTGCCCCAATTCCCGACCGCCTTGCCTGCCTGCAACGCAAGCTCGACAGCATGCCGCCGGTGCGCGCACTCGGGTTCCGTGCCGCCGCATTCGACTCAGAGGTGTTGCGACTGAGCGGACCCCTTGCAGCCAACGTCAATGACAAGGGCTCCGCGTTCGGTGGCTCGCTGGCCGGCTTGCTCACCCTTAGCGCTTGGGGCTTGGTCGATCTGCATTTGGCGGAGGCAGGCTTTGCTGACGCCGAGGTCTATGTGCAGGATTCCACCCTGCGTTATCTGGCGCCGCTGTATGGCGAGCTGCACGCCGAGGCGCGCTTGGCGCCAGGCCAGAGCTGGGAGGAGTTTCTGACAACCTATCGCAGTCGTGGCAAGGCGCGGGCGACCCTGGCGGCCGTGGTGACCTTGCCCGATGGCAGCCCGGCGACCACGATGGAAGGGCGCTTTGTGGCCCTGCGACCGAAGGCCTGATCGAGAGTCAGCCAACGCTGCCGTCGATCAATGCTGACAACGCGGACACCACACCGTCGCTCGTTGCCCGATCAACTGGGCTACCAAGGCAACGCCGCATGCGCGGCACGCTTGCCGCTCGCGCCCATACACCAGCAACTCCTGCTCAAAGTAACCGGGCGCACCGTCGGGATTGAGAAAATCGCGCAAGGTGGTGCCGCCACGCTGGATTGCGAAGTTGAGAATGCGTTTGACGGCGTCGGCCAAGCGCTGGTAGCGCGCCAGTGAGACTCGGCCGGCTGCGCGGCGCGGATCGATGCCGGCTTCAAACAGACTTTCGGCCGCGTAAATGTTGCCTACCCCAACCACGGTCGCCTGGTCCATCAAAAACGTCTTTACCGGGGCGGTACGGCCACGACTAAGGCGGTACAGCAGCGTTCCGTCGAATTCGTCTTCCAGTGGCTCGGGTCCGAGGTTGGCCAGAAGTGGGTGGATTTCGCCATGAGGCTGCCACAGCAGCGCGCCAAACCGGCGCGGGTCATTCAAGCGCAAGATCGAATCGCGGCTGCTCGAATCGCTCTTGCTTGAATCGCCTCCGCTCGAATCTCCCTCGTGCGAATCTCCCTCGTGCCAACCTCCTTCGATAAGCAAGTCGACGTGATCATGCTTTGACGCCGGCGTGGCGGCCGGTAACACGCGCAAACACCCCGACATGCCCAAGTGCAGGATTGCGCTGCCGCTTTCAGCCTCGATCAACAAATACTTGGCGCGTCGGCGCACGCCGTGAATGGTTTGGCCAGGCAGCTCATCGCGAATCGCCTGCGCAATCGGCCAGCGCAGGTCGGGCCGACGCAAGGTTACCGCCAGCACGCGTCTTCCAAGCAGGTGCGGCGCAATGCCGCGGCGGGTGGTTTCGACTTCCGGAAGTTCGGGCATGCGGCGCGCACGTGTGGGTGGTTGGACACTGCCAGTTGGACACTGCCAGCGGTCATCAAGCGGATCGACCGCCGCGTCCATACTGGGGCGAAGGGATGGTCAGGCGGAAAACCTGCGGGCATCATGCGCCGTGGATTCACAGGAGTTGTTCATGCCTACCTACTTTCTTGACTGGCTCGTCGGTGGTTTTACCGGTGCCAGTTGGAGCACCGTCGCGATCTATTTCCTGATCGCGACCCAGTTGACGATTTTCTCGGTCACCCTCTATCTGCACCGCAGCCAAGCGCATCGGGCCGTCGATTTTCACCCTGCGTTGGCGCATCTGTTCCGCTTGTGGACGTGGTTGACCACCGCCATGATCACCCGCGAGTGGGCGGCCATCCACCGCAAGCATCACGCCAAATGCGAGACCGAAGAGGATCCGCACAGCCCGCAGTTCAAAGGCATCGGCACGGTGATGTGGCGCGGCGTTGAGCTGTATCGCGACGCGCGTGCGCAACGCGGCGATATCGAGAAGTACGGCAAGGGCTGCCCGGATGACTGGATCGAGCGCAAGCTCTACTCACGCTATGCCACCTTGGGTCCGACGCTGATGCTGTTCATTTGTGTCGGCCTGTTTGGTGCCAAGGGGTTGGCTGCGTGGGCACTGCAGATGGCGTGGATTCCCATCTGGGCTGCCGGCGTGATCAACGGACTTGGCCATTGGTGGGGCTATCGGAACTTTGAGACTTCCGACACCGCGACCAATTTGTCGCCCTGGGGCATTTGGGTGGGTGGCGAAGAGCTGCACAACAACCATCACGCATTTCCGAGTTCGGCGAAATTCGCGCTGCGGCGTTGGGAAGTGGACATCGGCTGGGCGGCGATCTGTGGTTTGCAAAAGCTTGGATTGGCCAAAGTGCTGCGCGTCGCCCCTTCGCTCGACGTGCGTCCCAACATCCAGATGCCCGATGGCGAAACCATGAAGGCCTTGCTGGCGCATCGCTTTCAAGCGATGACTGACTATTACCGACAGGTGATGCTGCCAGCACTGCGCGAGGAAGCCAGCCAAGCGGGCGACAGCTTGCGCAGCTTGCCGCGCCGGCTGCGGCGGGGCTTGGCCGACGATGGTCGCTGGCTCGATGCTGAGGCGCGAGCCAAGTTGCAGGCCTTCATCGCCCGCAAACCCAAGCTGGCGACCTTGGTCGAGTACCGCGCCCGCCTGGCCGCCGTGCTTGAGGAGCGTTCGACCGATGCCAACGCCAGCATGCAACGGCTGCAGGACTGGTGTCGCGAAGCCGAAGCCTCTGGCGTCCGCGCCTTGCAAGACTTCGCGGCGCGCTTGCGCGGTTATACGCTGGTGCCTGCGACGGCGTGATTGCCGGATTGAATGGAGCCAACATCAGCGGGTTGAAGCTGCCTGCCCACTTGGCCTCATGGCGGTTGCTGGGCTTGATGGTGTTGTTGGCGTTCGACGTGACGGCGCAGGACACGCCGGCCGATTATCTGCGGCGCATCGATAGCAATGCCGATGCGCGACTGGATCTGCAGGAGTTCCAGTCCTACATGAGCGCCGGGTTCGACGCTAAGGATCACAACCGTAATGCCATCCTCGACCTCGACGAACAACCCGCGGGTGCGCGTCGCCGCCCGCTCAGTCGAGTGATGCATCTGCGTGCGCTCGAAGCCGGCTTCCGTCGACAGGATCGCAATCGCGATGGTTATCTCAATGCCAGCGAGTTGAGCGCGCCGCCAGGTTGAATTCTCCCGGATCGGCCTGTGCGGCAAGCCAACAGCTCGAAAAGCGCTTGCTCCCTATCCGACGTATGGAGTGCAATAGCTTGCGGCGATTCGATGGCGAAGACGCTGCTTGGCGCATACCACTCAGGGGGGAACAATGAAAAAGCGATTTCAAGCCGCAACCGCGGTTGCGTTGATGGGGATTGCCACGCTTGCCAGCGGCAGCTCGTATGATTCGGCGGTGAATATCGTCAATCACTCTGATTGGTCGATACATGAGCTGTATGTGTCGTCGGCTGACGCTGACGAATGGGGAGACGATCAACTGGGCAGCGAAGTGATCGAATCCGGTGGTGGCAGTTTTCTACTGCACAGCATTCCATGCGACGACTACGACGTCCGTCTGGTCGACGAAGATGGCGATGAGTGCGTGGTTGGCGGGGTGCCGCTGTGTGCCGACGATGATGACTGGGTCATCAGCAACGACGATCTGTTGGCCTGCCAAGGGGAGACCCAGTAGCCCGCGTGAACTGGGAGTACAAAAACGCAAAAACCCGCCAATCGGCGGGTTTTTGTTTACGGAAAAGCAGGTGATCGAATGCCGACAGCAAGCGCGCCGGCCGCACTCGATTTACTTGATTTTGCCTTCCTTGTACGGCACGTGCTTGCGCACCACCGGATCGTACTTCTTGATTTCCATCTTGTTCGGCGTGGTCTTCTTGTTCTTGTCGGTCGTGTAGAAGTGACCGGTACCAGCCGATGAAATGAGACGAATCTTGTCGCGCTTGGAAGCCATGATCTAACTCCTCAGACCTTTTCGCCGCGAGCACGCAGCTCGGCCAGCACGGACTCGATGCCGTTCTTGTCGATGGTGCGCAGGGCATGGGTGGAAACGCGCAGCTTGATCCAGCGATTCTCGCTCGGCACCCAGAAGCGGCGCTCGTGCAGATTCGGCAGCCAGCGGCGCCGCGTTTTGTTGTTGGCATGCGAAACGTTGTTGCCGCTTTGCGTACCCTTTCCGCTTACTTGACACACACGTGCCATAGCGCACCTCGATAACAATTGGTGCCCCCCTTGGCCAGGAAGGCTTCGGCCCCGCGCCAAAAGGTGGCGCGCGCGATACGGGCAGTGCGTCTCGCCAGAACCCCGACATCGCGCAGTCGAATGGGCTCGATCAGGCAGGGCCTGAAACGGCGAGCCGCGCAGTATGGCAGGGCAAACCCAGTGGGACAAGCTTTGAAGTTAAAGGGATTGCCCAACGGCTAGACCTCGGCACCGAAGTAATCCCGACACCAGGCGACTACGGGCGGTAGCCCCAGTTCGAGCGTGGTGCGCGGCAGAAATCCCAATTCAGCGGTTGCGCGCGTGAGCTCGGCCATGGTCTCGATCATGTCGCCGGGCTGCATTTCCCGATAATGTTTGATTGCTGCGCGATCGGCGGCTTGCTCGATGATGGCGATAAAATGCTCCAACTCCACCGGCGCGTGATTGCCTAGATTGTAAATCCGATGCGGTGCGGCACTGGCGGCGAGGGGAGGGCGATCCAGCGCCGCCAATACGCCGCCGACGATATCGCTGATGTGGGTGAAGTCCCGCCGCATATGGCCGTGATTGAAGACATCGATCGGCCGGCCCGCCAGCACCGCGCGTGAAAACAGCAGCGGTGCCATGTCCGGACGACCCCAGGGGCCATAGACCGTGAAGAAGCGCAGGCCAGTGAGCGGCAGACGGTACAAATGCGCATAACTGTGCGCCATCGCCTCGTTGGCGACTTTGGTCGCCGCATAAAACGACAGGGGTTGCTCGACACTGGCATCTTCGCGAAACGGTGGTTTGGCCGCACCGCCATACACCGACGACGACGAGGCATAGACGAGATGTTGAATGCCGCGATGTCGGCATTGCTCAAGCACGTTGAGAAAGCCCAGCAGATTGCTTTGCACATAGGCGTGCGGTGCCTGCAACGAGTAGCGGACCCCGGCTTGTGCCGCGAGGTGAACCACGCGTTCGGGCTTGACACGTTGGAACAGCGCGTCCAGTCCTGCCGCATCGACCAGATCAAGCGCTGCAATCTCAACGTCGGCACATAGCGCAGCGACCCGATCACGCTTGAGTTGCGGGTCGTAATACGCGTTGAAGCTGTCCATGCCGACGACGTGGTCGCCGCGCTTAGCCAATGCCTGACAGACGTGGGCGCCAATGAAGCCAGCAGCGCCGGTCACTAGCACACGCATGCGGCTCA
>JBBQQV010000077.1:0-9654 GCA_038215505.1 Lysobacterales bacterium | reverse complement strand
CGCCATCGGCGAGGCCGGCGAGTTTGGCGGCAGCCGCCAGCGCATCTTGCAGTCCGCCCAGCGAGTCGACCAAGCCGCGCTCTTGCGCCTGCGTACCGCTCCATACCCGTCCACGCGCAACGATATCGATGGTTTCCGGCTTGCTGTTGCGCGCCTCAGCCACCTTGCCAATGAAGTCGCGATAGCCTTTGTCGATCATCGACTGCACCATCCGCCCAACCATCGGGTCGAGCGGCTTGCGCAGGTCGAACGCACCGGCCAGTTGGGTGGTACCGCTCCCTTCCACGCTTATGCCGATCTTCTTCAGCGTTTCGGGTGCGGTGAACAAGAGACCGTAGATGCCAATCGAGCCGGTGATCGTGCTCGGGTCAGCCCAAATCTCATTGGCGTTCATCGAGATCCAGTAACCGCCAGATGCGGCGACATTCGCCATGGAAGCAATCACTGGCTTGCCTGCTTCGCGGGTGAGGGCGATTTCGCGACGAATCTGTTCGGAGGCGAACGCCGAACCGCCGGGCGAGTCGACACGCAGCAGCAGCGCTTTGATGTCTTCATCTTCGCGCGCTTGTTGAATCAACGCGGCGGTGCTGGGACCCCCCACCGATCCGGGCGGCTGTTCGCCGTCAAGAATGTCACCTTGAGCCACGATGACAGCAATTTGTGGGCGGGCGTCCAGCGGATTCTTGGAAGCGTCCAAGACGCTCAAGTAGCTGCTCAAGTCGGTGGCAACCAATTCACCGTCGGAATCCGCACTGCCGCGCTCGACCAATAGATCGTAGGCCTCGTCTTCATTGAGCACCCCATCGATGAGACCCCAACGCGTGGCCAAGGCGGCCGCGTCACCTTCGACGGCGGCAAGCTCTTCATCACTGCGGTTGATGCGCGCCTGCAACTCGCCTGCATCCAGTTCGCGGGCCGCCGCCACATCGGCGAGCCAGCGATCCCAAATGTCCTGCATCCAAAAGTTGGTGGAGGTGATGGCGGCTTCTGACGGTGCATCAAGAATGTAGGTTTCGGCAGCGCTCTTGAACTCGCCGACCCGGAACAGGTGCACGTTCAGGCCAAGCTTGTCTTCCAGCGCCTCGCGGTAATAGGCGCGATAGCTGGACAGGCCTTCCAGCCACACCAAGCCCTCGGGATGCAGATAGATCTCGTCGGCTTGAGCGGCCAAGAGGTATTGCTTCTGGTCCATCGAGTCGGCGTAAGCGATGACTTGCTTGCCGGCGGCGCGAACCTCGGTCAAGGCCTTGGCCAAATCGTGCAAGGCAGCAAAGCCGACATAGCTGATGCCGTCGGTGCGCAAGGCGATGCGCTCGATGCGGTCATCGGTGGCCGCCGCCTGCAGCGCGCGCAGCAGATCGCGAAGCAGAACTTCGGGCACCTCCGTTCCCTGCGCGCGCGCGATGGCGCGATCCACCGGCGCAACGCTGTACTGCTCGACGATGTCGCCTTGCGGCTCGATTAGTAGCGTGGTTCGCTTCTCAAGTGGAGGCGCGCCGGAAAACGCGCCGACCACGATGATGCCAACGATCAGCAGAAAAAGGAGATTGAAAATCAGCCGGCGGCTAAAATTGAGCGTGTCCCAGAGGCCACGGAACAAACGCAAAACGAAGTTGGGCTGACGCTGGGTCATTGCGGAGAATCCTGAAAGACTGGAGAAAGCATACGGGGTCATGTGGAACCTGCCATCGGCTGATGGTCATTGACGACTGCACATTCCCTGTCGATGGATGGGGCAGGTTTGGCCATTCATCAAGGCCAACACCTGAGCCGACCAAGCGCCTCCCATACTGATGGCCATAAAGACCCTCCAGTCTTGTACTGTTATCGGCTCAATGCGCGTTCAGCCAATGAGTGCTCAGCCAGCGAAGACGTGCGGTTGGTCGCCGCGACTCAAGGCGATAAAGCGCCAAGTCATCAATATTGCCGCCGCACTCAGGCCTCCTATCAGCCCGATCCACATGCCAGCGGCACCCTGACCCTGCACGATGCCGAGCCACCAGCCTAGCGGCATTCCAATGCCCCAATACGAAAGCAGCGTAATCACCATCGGGATGCGGGTGTCCTTGATGCCGCGCAGTGCTCCACCAGATGCGGCTTGCAGACCGTCCGAGAGTTGGAAAATCGCCGCAAATCCCATCAGTTGGGTCGCGAGCAAAGCCACCGCCGCGTCACGCGTGTAGGCGCTGGCAATGGCCGAAGCACCAAACACCAGCACGGTAGCAGTCAGCACCTGCGCAATCGCCGAGAGAGCGTAACCGCCGCCAGCGGCCCAACGCACCCCTGATCGATCACCCGCCCCCGCTGCGTAGCCCACGCGCACCGTGGTCGCCATTGCGATGCCGAGCGGCAGCATGAAGCATGCTGACGCGATGTTGATGGCTATCTGGTGCGCGGCAACGGCGACCAAGCCCAAGGTGCCGATGAGCAAAGCGGTGGCAACGAACAGACTGCCTTCCATAAAGATCGCAACACCCATCGGCAACCCGAGTGTCAACAGCTCACGAATTGGCGCCCAGCGCGGCCAGTCAAAGCGCTCGAATAGCCCCAAGTCGGCATAAACTGGCGACCGCCACAGCCAATACAGCAGTCCTGCGGCTTGCAGCCAAAGCACGATTGAAGTCGCCAGGCCAAGGCCATACGTTCCCAGCGACGGCAAACCGAAGGTGCCGTGCATGAATCCATATCCCAGCGGTGCCAGCAACACCAGCGCGGCGATGCCGAAAACCATGGTTGGGCGGGTCAGCGCGACGCCCTCGCTGACGTAACGAAAGGCCAGATACAGGGCGAGCGCCGGCGCCCCCCATGAAATGCCGGCAAGAAACGCCTGTGCGCCGGGTCGTACCAGCGGGTCGATGCCCATCGCCGCCAACAGTGGCCCGCTGCTGCGCACCAGCAGCAGCAACGCGCCGCCCATGGCAGCCGCCAACCAGGCGGCCTGCCGAAAAAGCGCGCCGATTTCGTGGCGTCGGCGGGCGCCATTCAACTGGCTGACCGACGGCGGCACTGCCATCAGCACACCAATCAGAATCAGGAACACCAGCGACCACACCGCACTACCGACCGCCACGCCTGCCAATGCCTGCGCGCTGTGTTGGCCTGCGATCAGCGTGTCGATCACATTCATGGCAACCGACGCCAACTGTCCCAGCACCAGCGGCAAGGCAAGCGTGAAGGAAGCGCGCATCTCTTGGGCGAGGCGACCGGAGGTCGTTGAAGCGGTCATAAAAGCAACAGCGGCGGGGTGCGCGGCCGCGTAGTGTAGTGATGCGTCGGGGCGGCGTCGCGAATCCCGCGCAGCGACAAGCCAATCGGCAACGGCTGCGCTAGCCTTTGCCGCAGTAAAGTCCAAGCCTCTTCAATGAACGAAGCCCAGCCAGGCGCCACCGCGACGTCCCGAATGTGCGGCAATTGCGGCGCACAGATGCTGGGAGAGCACTGCTATCGCTGTGGTCAGCCAGTGAAAGGGTTGGTTCGCCGCTTCGGCAGCATTCTCGGCGGCTTTCTCGACAGCGTGTTTGACTTCGACTCCCGCACCCTGCGGACACTGGGGCCTTTGTTTTATTGGCCGGGCTTTTGAGCAACGAATACATCGCTGGCCGCCGGGTGCGATACGTCAGCCCGGTGCGGCTGTTCGTATTCCTGTGCATCGCCAGCTTCTTCGTTCTGAAGGTTTGGGTTGATCCAGAGCTGAACGGCGCCGTGCAGTTCGATGGTGAAGGCTTCTCCAAGCTGACCACTGTCGCCGATGTGGAAAAACAGCGCGATCAGGTGCTGGTCGAAATGCAGGGCGAGCACGACATGTTGGGCGACTCTCCCGGACAGGTCGGCATCCGTATCGGCATGGATGGCGTTCGCGACGCTGCAAAGTGGCGTATCGATGAATTGGCGGTGCCAGTTGGGGACACGCAGGCCCTGACTCCAGCCAAACGCCGTAGCTCACTGACTTTTGGTGATGATCCGTGGGATGCGGTCAGCAATCTCGTTCACATCGAAAGTCTACCCGCCGGCGTCAATGAATGGTTGAATTGAATGATCGGCCGCGCGGACGCCAACATGGAAAAAGTGGAGGGCGAGCCACGCCTGCTTTTGGAAACTGTTCTACAGACCTTGCCGCAAACCTTCTTCGTGTTGCTGCCGATCTTTGCCCTGTTGCTCAAGTTTGCCTACATGTTCAGCCGCCGGCTGTACATGGAGCACTTGATTTTGGCGCTGCATAGCCATGCGTTCCTGTGCATGAGTTTGCTGCTGTACGTAGGGATTGATGCGCTTCGGGGCCTGTTCGAGCCCGGCTTGTTGCACAGCATTTTGACCGGCACCGAGCGCGTTTTGATGCTGTGGCTGCCGCTTTACCTGCTGCTGGGTCTGAAGCGCTTCTATCGGCAAGGCTGGATCATGACCAGCATCAAATTCTTCCTGATCAGCATGGCCTACTCGCTGCTGCTGACGGTCGCTGCGGTGTTCAACCTGGCATTCAACCTGGTGCTGATGTAACTAGCCCGGCCTTTTCATGAATGCGTCCGATGATCGCGCAGGATACTGATCGCACAGGGGATTCTCTGAAGCAGCGGCGTATCGGGCCCTACGGCCGACTGAAGAGAATTCCCTGTGCGGTCAGGAGACAAGCGAGGGCGTGCGCGATTCATGAAAAGGCCGGGCTAGCGCCGGCCAAGCCGCTGCTGCAGCCATGCCACGCGCCGATCAGCTGGTTGCGCCAGCAGTTCAACCCGCAGCGCTTCGCGTTGCCAAGGCGCTAGGCGCCGACTGATCTGGCGCAGGCTCTCATGGGCGCGGGCATCGAGGCTGCCCAACATCCGCAGCGTCGCCGCTTCCTGGTCCATCGGCACAAATGCAAACAACTCGCGAGCCAAATCGCGTGCATCACCGCCGGCAATGGTGGGGAGCAGTGCGCGGCGTGCAGCGGGTGGTAACGCTTCGAAGCGCGTCTCCAGACTTTCCTGCTGCGCGTTGGATTGCGCAGCGAAAGACCTTGGCTGGTAGAGCACTCGGCGCCGCTGCTCGGCGTCAAGTCCCATCCAGGACGGCAGGTTCAGGCGCAATGCCGCGTGTTGGGCAGGTGACAAAGCCTGCCATTGGGCCAGCCTCTGCAAGCGCCGTGTTCGTTCCGAGGCCTCGAGGCTCTGCCACTGCACGGCGGGAGCACGCTCGCTGTTGTCTGTGGCTAAAGGCGCAACCGGGTCGGAGCCCGGCAGCAGCGCTTCAACGACGGTGTCGTCCTGAACCAACATCCAGAGGTAGAAATCCAGCCTCGCTAGGACCTGCAGGTCGATGTCGCTGCTGATCAAACTGAAATCCTGAGTGGGCAGCGACAGCAATGTGTCCACAGGATCAATTAGCACCGGCGGCACACCGATTTGCGTGGCCATCCAGTCATCTGCACTCAGGCGTAGCAACCCCAGCGCAGCCAGCGCTAGCGCCAAGCCCGCCAACAGCCAGAGACGGCGACTTGAGCGACGGTCAGTAGGGTCAGAGTCTGTCCAAGTCGGACTAAGCGGGGCGACAGGTGCCACGGTGGAAGTGGGCGTCGCGCGTTGAAGGCGTGCCGATGCTGGCTCGTGTGCGTGCAACCAAGTGCCCAACTCAGCCAGCCACGTGGCATCGTCGCGTCCGCCGCCGATCAGCACGCGCATGCGTGCGACGGCGAAGGCCAGATGCTCGGCAGTGCGTGACTCCGGTTCGTCAAGCGCCTTGGCAATGGCGGCGAGCCGCATGTGCTCGCCGACCCGCAACAGCAGCGCTGTACGCGATTCCAGACCAAGTTTGGCAAGTGCGCCCGCAATCGCGTCGTTGCTTGATACTGAGCCGTTCAGCGGTGCCAACTCGACGTGGAGCGCTCGCCAAAAGCGCTCCTCGTCGCCACTTTCGCCTGTGCAGCGGCGCTGCGCGTGAGTGACAGCTTGCGCAGCATGTAAGGCGTCCATACCCGCCAGTTCGGCGTGCAGACGCGCTCGCCGCAAGGCCGGCAGTGGCAGCCGATGTTGGAGCTGGTCAGCCGCTTGATGATGTGAGACGGCGGGCATTTTGAAGGCGGGCATCCGATCAGGTCAATGCAAGACCGCATTGTGGCGTGCCGGTTCGCCATGTGCAGCAAGTCGTCGGCAAATCATTGAGCTTCATGAGGAGGGCGCGGTCCGGGTGTCGGCAAAAATTACACTTGACAGCTGCCGCAAATGCCTCTCTCCCGCATCCTGCTTAGCGATGCTCGGAATTCGGTTGTGCACAGCGTCTAGCGATCACTGCCTAGCCTAGGGTGGGCAGTCTCCAAATCGTCATGTTGTTCTCGCCATCAAACTTAAGTCATTGAAAAACAACAATTATGACGAATTGGCTATTTCTTCACCAAGAGGCCGAAAAGCCAATTCCCAAGGGCTTGAGAGGGCCATCGCTCAAGCTTCGTCCACAGTGTTATCCACAGGCTGTGTGGATAAGCTGCAAAAGACTTTCAGAACGGAGAGTTACACGCGAAACATAATGTAAACCGTAGGAACATCATGCAAGTGGGATTTCGGCCGCTCGGCCAGCCTCGCTACACTGTCAGCATGCTTCCCATCGTGCTCCGAGTCGCGTTGCCGTTGCCGCGACCGGGCTTGTTCGATTACCTGCCGCTGGCCCCTTCCGATCTGGTTAACGCCATCGGTGTGCGCGTGCGAGTTCCGTTTGGCTCGCGTCAACTCGTGGGTTTAGTGGCTGAAGTGGGTACGGCAGAATCCGACCCGGCGCGATTGCGGTCGATCATTGAGCGAATCGACTCGACGCCTCTGCTGGCTGGTGAGTGGCTCGCCAGCATCCGCCGGGCCGCTCGCTACTATCACGCGCCGCTCGGCGAGCTACTGGCCACCGCGTTGCCAGTCAGCCTTCGCAAAGGCAACCCGTTACCGCCGACACCTCGTCTGCTGTGGCAACTGACTGAGGCTGGACATGTTGCCCGGCAACAACTCCGAGTCGACGGCAAGCCCCACCAGCTGGCCGGCATGTTGAACGGTGGGCCGCTTCATGAAACCGTGCTGGCAGAGCGAATGCCGCAATGGCGCGCCGCGGCCCGCGCCCTGGTCGCGCGCGGCATGCTCGAAAATGTTGCCGAGAGCGTTGTGACCAACCCGCTGCAGGCCGACACCGGCCCATTGCTGCACGCCGATCAAAAACTGGCAGCGCAAGCCATCATTGCCGCGCTCGGCAGATTCGAGCCGATGTTGCTTGAGGGCGTCACCGGCAGTGGCAAGACCGAGGTCTATATGACCGCCATCCAACAGTGTCTGCAACGTGGTTTGCAGGCGTTGGTACTGGTGCCGGAAATTGGCCTGACTCCGCAAATGCTGCGGCGCTTTCGGCAGCGGCTGGGCGTTGCGGTGCACAGCCTGCATTCGGGTTTGGCTGATGGCGAGCGCGCCCGTGTGTGGGCAGCCATGTGGCGCGGCGAGGCGCAGGTACTGATCGGCACGCGATCAGCAATATTCACTCCGTTGCCCCGCGCTGGCCTGATCGTGGTTGACGAAGAGCATGACGCTTCCTACAAACAACAGGACGGTGTGCGCTACAGCGCACGCGATCTGGCGCTGCTGCGCGGCCAAGCCTTGGCCGTGCCCGTGGTACTCGGCAGTGCTACACCCGCATTGGAGTCGCTGGCCGCTGTGCGTGCCGGGCGCTATCAACATCTGCGCTTGACGCGGCGAGCTGGCGGCGCTGCCGCACCGGTCGTGCGCGTTGTCGATGTCCGCCGCCAGCATCTTCAAGATGGCTTGACCACCGAGATGCTGACAGCGATTGGCGATTGTTTGCGGCGTGGCGAGCAGGCGCTTGTTTTTCGCAATCGACGCGGCTATGCACCCGTGTTGTTATGCCACGACTGCGGCTGGAGCGCGCAGTGCAGTCACTGCGATGCGGCCATGACGGTGCATGCGCGTGGGCTGCGTTTGGTCTGTCATCATTGCGCAGCGAAGGCACCCGCGCCAAGCGCCTGCCCGGAGTGCGGCAGCCTTGCCTTGCAGCCACAAGGTGTAGGTACCGAGCGCTTGGAGGACGCACTCGCTGCGGCATTTCCCGATGTGCCCTGCATACGCGTTGATCGCGAAACGACTCGCCAACGCGACGCGCTCGACGGTCTGTTACAGCAGTTGGGCGAGGGTCCAGGCATTCTGGTTGGCACGCAAATGCTGGCCAAGGGGCACGATCTGCCGGGGCTCACTCTGGTCGGCGTCGTCGGTGTTGATGAAGGCTTGCACAGCGCTGACTTTCGCGCCGGTGAGCGCTTGGCACAGTTGCTGATCCAGGTCTCCGGGCGTGCCGGGCGCGCCAGTCGTGCCGGCACGGTGGTGTTGCAAACTCACCATCCACAACACCCGTTGCTGCTGACGCTGATAGGCGGCGGTTATTCGGCTTTTGCGGCAGTTGAGCTCGGCGAGCGTGAGGCTGCCGGATTTCCCCCTTACGCCTACTTCGCTTTGCTGCGCGCCGATGCGGTCAACGAGGAGCCGGTGAGGGAGTTTCTGATGGCAGCACGCGCCGCGATGCAATCGGGACTTTCCGCCAGTGGCGTCAATGTGAGCGGTCCGTTGGCGGCGCCGATGCCGCGTCGCGCGGGACGAGCGCGCTGGCAACTATTGCTGAGCGCGCCCCGTCGCCCGCTGCTTCACGCCTTGCTCAACGAATGGGTGCCACAGCTGTATGCGCTGAAGTCGGCGCGCAAGGTCCGTTGGTCGCTCGACATCGATCCGTTGGATCTGTATTGATTCAGTGGTGGCGTGGGTCTGGAAATGGGTGGCTGGGCAATGCAGGCGAGCAAGTTCGGCTGCAACCAGCGCATCCGCGACCTGTGCTTGCCTCCGAAGAGTGGGGCCTGCTCCGCTGCTTTTGGCATGAGCTTGGCTTGGGTCAAACTCGCTCATGAACGCAATGAGGTTGGTTGGCGTCCATTGCTGCTCGCCGGCAAACAGGAAAGGCCCGCTTTAGGCTGGCCTTTCACTACTTTTAGATGCCGGCAGCGACACTTACGCCAGAAACAGCGCCTTCATCTTCTTCAGCGCATTGGCTTCGATCTGGCGGATTCGTTCGGCCGACACGCCGTATTCGTTGGCCAACTCTTGCAGGGTAATCTTGTTGCCGTCATCCAGCCAACGCCGACGGATGATGTCGCGCGAGCGGCTGTCGAGCTTGCTCAGCCCTTCGCGAAGCAGATCGAGCTGGTTGTGCTCGTCGTCGTCCTGGGCATACACCAGCGACGGGTCAGCACCTTCCGAACGCAAAAAAGCGGTTGGCGCGGGCGGTGCGTTGTCGTCGTCGTCCGGGGCGTCGAAGCCGATGTCGCGACCAGACAGGCGCGACTCCATTTCAAGCACTTCCGCGACCGGCACATTGAGGTCGGCGGCCACCTTCTGCACCTCAGCGTGATTCATCCAGCCCAAGCGTTTCTTGCTCTTGCGCAGGTTGAAGAACAGCTTGCGTTGCGCCTTGGTGGTAGCGACTTTGACGATGCGCCAGTTGCGTAGGATGAACTCGTGCATCTCGGCACGAATCCAATGCACCGCGAAGCTGACCAAGCGCACGCCCTGATCGGGATCAAAGCGTTTCACTGCCTTCATCAAGCCGATATTGCCCTCTTGCACCAGGTCACCCATCTGCAAGCCATAGCCGCTGTAG
>JBBQQV010000076.1:0-9665 GCA_038215505.1 Lysobacterales bacterium | reverse complement strand
CAGTGGACCTCGCCTTCACCGGCGCTACCGGAGCGAATACCCGTTTCCAGCTGCCAAGCAATGCCACCGCCGGCGGCTACGAGCTGCGTTTTGGCTATCGAGAGCAACTTTACAGCAGCGCATTTCGGGTCGCTGATTATGTCAAGCCGCACTTTGAGATCGTGCTTGACCTGGGCAAAGACGAATACCGCAGCGGCGAGCCGGTGCTGGGCGAGTTGAGCCTGATTTATCCTGATGGCAAGCCGGTCGCAGGTGCCAAACTGCAGATCAGCCTGCGCGCGCAGCAGCTGTCGATGGTCGACAACGAGCTGCAATACCTCGGTCAGTTTCCGGTGGAATTGCAAAGCACCGACCTCGTCTCCGATGCCAATGGCAAAGCACAGCTCTCGCTGCCGGCCGCCGACAAGCCGAGTCGCTATCTGCTCACCGTGTTCGCTAGTGACGGCGCTGCCTATCGGGTCAAGACCAGCAAGGAGATCCTGATCGAGCGCGGCGCGGCGCAGTTCCGGCTGGAAGCCAATCGGCGTTTCAGCGCAGCCGGTGAGGCTGTCGATTTCAGCTTCGCGCGCGAGGGCATGAGCGATGAGTCGCCAGTGCGTTTCGAGTGGATTCGGCTGGAGGACCAAAGCACCGGTGGCGGCAACCTGGCAACCGATGCCACCGGTTTCAAACAGAGCTTTGCCGAACCCGGCACTTACAACCTGATGCTGAAAGATGCCCAGGGCATGTTGCTGGGTGCCAGCGGCCACACGGTCAGCGGCAAGGGCATCAAGGCTTCGCCGGGCAGCATCGAGATCGTGCTGGACAAGCGCGAATATCAGGCCGGCGAGACCGCGCAAGCCTTGATCACGTTTCCCGAGCCGGTGACCGAAGCGCTGCTGACTTTGGAGCGCGATCAGGTCGAAGCCAGCGCCTTGCTCAGCACAGGTGGCGACTGGTTGCAGTTGCAGCGCCTCAATGACACCCAACTCAGCGCGCAGATTCCGGTGGGCGAACACTTCTCGCCGAATCTGACCTTCTCGGTGCTGTACACCAAAGGCGGCGATTACAGCTTTCAGAACGCTGGCATCAAGGTCAGCGTGGCTGACATCAAGGTATCCATTCGAACCGACAAAGAGGTCTATCTGCCGGGCGAGACGGTGACAGTCGATCTGCAAACGCGCTTTAAGGACGCAGCCGTCGCGGCGCGACTGTCGGTGTCCGTGGTCGATGAAATGATTTATGCCTTGCAGCCGGAAATCGCGCCGAGCATCGGCGAGTTCTTTTACCACCCGCGGCGCAACAACGTGCGCACCAGCGCCAGCTTGTCCTTCATCAGTTACGACGTCGCCTTGCCCGGCACGCCCACCGCGCCACCTGCGAGTGATCGCAGCGAACGCGGAGTCAAGGTGTTGGAGCGGCCGCGACGCGAAGAGGTCGACACCGCCGCGTGGCAACCAGACCTTGCAACCGATAGCCAAGGCAAAGCGCGCTTCAGCTTTGTGGTGCCGGATTCACTAACCCGTTGGCGCATCACTGCACGCGCCATCAACGTGGCTGGCGTGGTCGGCCAGCGCCAGCAGTTCATTCGCTCGGAGAAGCCGCTGTATTTGAAGTGGACCGGGCCGACCCGGTTCCGTCGCGGCGATCAGCCGGCGCTGGGCTTGCTCGCTTTCAATCAAGGCAGCGACAGCACCGAAGCTGAACTGGTCAGCACCTGGGCTGGCGAAAGCAGCCGCCAAACCGTACAACTGGAAAGTGGCGTGACCTATCTGCCGCTGCCATTGAAAGCGCTGGCCGCAGGCGAAGTACAGCTCGCGTTGGAACAGGCCGGCAAGGTCAGCGACGCGCTCGTGGTGAGCCTGCAGGAAGACAGCACCGTGTGGCAGCAACTGCACAGCGTGAGTCTGCAAGCGACCTCCGCCACCACGCCTTTGCAATTGCCGGCCGATGCGCGCGACATCCGACTGCGACTGGCGTCGGGTAGCGATGGCCTGTTCCGTAACGCGCTGGATGACCTGCTCGATTACCCTTGGGGTTGTGTCGAACAAACCGCCAGTCGCCTGTTGCCCTTGAGTTTGGCTTATCCGAGCTTGGCTCGCGGCGAGCCACGCATCGCTGATCGGCTGCGCTTGATCATGCAGACCAGCCGCCTGCGGCTGGTACAGATGGCCGGTCCAAATGCGCGTTTTGGCTGGTGGGGTGGCGATTCTGAAGACGCCTTCCTGACCGCGTATGCCTATTACGCCGATTGGTACGCCAGCCGCAGTCTGGGGCTGAGCTTGCCGGCTGAACATTGGCAGCGCGTGCTGGAGATTTATAGCGAGCAAGCGGCGTCGCTGCCTTTGCTGCAGCGCGCCTTGATTCTCGACTTTGCGTTCGAGATGCAGCTGCCGGTGAAAACCCTGTTGCAAGGCTTGCAGGACGACATGTTGAAAGCTGCCGCTGGCGAACGGAACCAGGACTCGGCTGCCAGCGGAGCGAGCCTGAGTGCCGAGGACAGCTTGATCCTGGCTGCCGCCGATTCGGCGCTGGCCGACGCCGCGGCGCGTGTCGTGTTGGCGTCATTGGCCAAACAAGCCGGCGTCAGTCTGCAGCCTGATCTTGCCGCCAGTATCGAGCCGGCGCGTCAGCAGTTACTCGCCAGCGAGCTGCCGTTTGCGCAAGCAGTCAACCTGCATCGGCAGCCGCTTAATGTGGGTGATGTCAGCGCCCTTTTTGCACGCCTGGCTCCGCAACAGGCAACGCTGGAGCGTGCCTTGGCACTCACCTGGTTGCAGCAGTCCAGCAGCGGAGAGACTGGGAATCCCGGCGTTGAACTGGGGTTGCCTTGGCAGCCGCTGCCAGCGGGCGATGCGGGCGCAGGCTGGCTCTGGAGTGCAGCGTCGCCACCCACTGAACTCGCGCTGGCAAACGCTCCCACGGGTTTGCTGACCGCACAAGTCAGTTACCAGTCGGCCGCTGCGACCGCTGACTCGCTGCCGCTGACGATTGAGCGTCGCCTGTGGCGCTTGCTGCCGGCGGCCGATGCCTTCAGTTTCACTCTGGAGGCGGTGACCGACAACATCGTGTTCAGCGACGCGCTGTATTTGGACGAAATCAAGCTCAGTAGCACGGCCGCCAAGCCACTGCGTTACGGGCTGCTGGAAGTGCCACTGCCGCCGGGGGCCGACGTGGAGCGCACGACTTGGGGCATTCAAGTCAGTGGTCTCGGTGGTGACGCCAGCGAGGCGCTGGAAAGGGCGCGCAGCGAGCCCGGCCAATTGCTGTATGCCTTGCCCATCGATAGCTTGGAGGGCTCAGTGAACTTTCGCCACCTGCTGCGGTTTTCCCAAAAGGGGCAGTTCAATCTGCCGCCCGCTCGCTTCCAGCGCATGTATGCGCCGGCACAGCAGGCGCACGAGAAGACGCCTGCATTGGCGACGCTTGAGGTTCGCTAGACCGTGGATGTGCTGACTGCAGCGCCGCCACCGAGCCGACAACGAAACCTGTGGGAGCGCCGGAAGGCGCGATGCTTTGGCCGTTCACGTAAGCGCATCGCGGCTTCCGCCGCTCCCACAAGAGCTCGATCCGAAGCTGCGCCATTGGAGAAGCTCGTTCGACTGTTGCTGTGTGCGCTATTGCTGGCTGGGTGGTGTGCAAGCGCGCATGCAGACGACAGTCTGCTGTTGGCGCGTCTGGATGGCGCGCAGGCGAGTCTCGTTAAGCTGGGGTCCAACGGCAGTCAACGCGTTTTGCCCTTCGACGACAGTCTGCGCACGCCGCTTGGCAGTCTGTGGAAAGTGTTCGTGCATGCCTATCTGCTTGATCGGGAGATCAGCGATGCCGGCTATCAATGCAGCGGCGGTAATCGCGAAGAAGTGTATTGCTGCGAGCCGGGCGAGAAGATCCATCGGGACACCGCATTAGTGCGTTCTTGCAGTCTGTATTACGCGCCAGCGCGCTTGGGAATCGACGGCGTGGCGTGGCGCAGCTATTGGACCCAGCGAAAAGCACCGGCATGGCTGTTGGATCTGAAGTCGCTGCTACCTGCGACCGAAGTGCCTGTGCTCGAACTGCTGCGCGTGTTGCAGCAGCTTCCCAAACAAGCGGAGATTCGCGCGGGTCTGCTTGATGTGGTGCTGCAAGCCGACAAAGCGGACGTGCTCAGCGCGCTCGGCTCGCGACTGCGAATCAAGACCTGGAGCTGGCACCGCGCGGACGATCCTGCCGCGCGCATCGGTGGCTTTGCCGGTTGGTTGAGCGATGGCAGCCCCATCTGGGCGTCGGCTTCCGGCACCAGCCAGTCGGTGTTGCAAGGTTATGCATCGGCCTTGGATCGCACGCTCGCAACACCTTGGCCCATCGAGGACAGCGCATGCGTGCGGGTGAACATGTTCGCGCGCTACCCGATCGTGGCTGTGCGCCAGCACGACCAGTTGGTGACGCAAGGTCGGTTGCTGGGCCAGTACCAACTGCAATTTGCCGCCGGCAATCGCTTCGAGATTGCCAGCGCCGGCGAACTCACACTTTCAGGCCAGGACGAGGCATGGACGATCAACGCGCAGCTATCGGTTGAGGATTACGTCGCTCGCGTGTTGGAGCGCGAGGCCAGCACCGAGCCAGTGCAAGCGGCGCGCGCGCTGGCCATCGTCATCCGTAGTTATCTGCAGCAGAACGCCCAGCGCACAGGCGGCTGTTTGCAGATCGACGACAGCAGCGCGAGCCAACGCGTGGCCGCGCGTCCGGCCAGCGCTGCGGCGCGACAAGTGGCGGCGTGGACGGCCGATCTAGTGCTGGCCGGCCCCGCGGTGCAATACCACTTGCAGCGTGGTGGCCGTGATCGTCTGAGCTGGACTGACGCGGTAATCGCCGCCAATGGCGGACAGAACTACGCGCAGATCCTCGGGTCCGCATTTACGCGCTCGAATCTGGCACGCTGGGGCCGCCCGCAAGCCACCTGCCACCCCTTGCCCGCCGCCGAGCGCTGGCTGCTTGAGCGTTTGCCGCGTTGGCGCGCCGCCTTGAACAGCGAGGTCGGCTATACCGAGACCGACGAGCTGCAAGTATGCCAACTGCAGCACGGACGCCCACACGTCGAGCGCGAAGCGCGGCGCATCCACATCCGTGGTTTGCGCAGCGAGCAGGATCGACTCGACCTGCTGCACGAATATCTGCACCTTGCATTCGCCACTCACCCCAATGGCCAGGACGAGACCTTTGTCGAAACCTTGGCCCGTCGCTTGTTGTTGGAGTCGCCATGAATGAATTGACGCGAGTGAACTGGTCACCATTGCAGCGCATACGGTGGAAAGCGACAGCGCTGCTGTCGCTGGTGTGTGCTGCCTTGGTACTGACTTCGCAGCCCGCCGATGCGCAAGACAGTATTGAACTGCAAACACCTCGCGCCGGCTGGCGAGTGCAAACCGAGCAAGGCGCGCAGTTCAGTCAGGCGATCAGTTATCCCGCCTCCGACGTCAACAGTGCCGTTGACCAATCCGAACACGCGCGTATTCGCGGCCGCATCAGCGCGGCCGACAAGGGCCCGGCCCTGTTGCTGGTCAACGGCGTGGCGATGCCGTTGAAGGTGGACGAACAAGGTGGCTTTGATCGCCCCTACATTTTCCCGGCCGGCAGCAACTCGGTCGAAATCCGCGATGCGGCACGCGCTGCCACGCGCCGCGTGCAGTTCCATGCGCGCAATGAAGGAGCGACGCCCGCCAAGTTGCGGGTACTGCTGGCCTGGGACAGCGACAACACCGATCTGGACTTGCACGTCATCACCCCCGACGGCGGTCATGCCTGGTACGGCAGTCAGGTGTTGCCCAATGGTGGCGCGCTGGATGTGGATGTCACCACCGGTTTCGGGCCGGAGATTTTTGCGACGCCGACGCCGCTGCTGGGCACGTATCTGGTCTATGTGAATTACTTCGGCGGCGGCTACAGCGAGGGTGAAGCGGCTCAAGCCCTGACCAGCGCCAACGTCACCATCGTCTCTGAGGAAGGCACGGTCAACGAACGCCAGCAGACCTTTACCGTGCCGATGCGCGCGGTGGGCGAGCTCACCTTGATCAAGTCGTTTTCATATCCTTGAGAAAGCGGTGTGTGCTCGCGCGCCGTGTGGTGGCGATGAGCTCCAAGGCATTGCGAGTCAGAAAGACGTCCGTTCCCAAAGTCGCGCTGTGACTGTCACCCGTGGTGCCTAGCCATGAGTAGGTTGCTAGCCCGGAAGCAGTGCGGCGGAATCCGGGGATCCCGCCGCGTCGCCACTGCAAAGCTCACCGCAAGTACGCCCTGAACCTAGCCCGGCCTTTTCATGAATGCGTACGATGATCACGCAGGATCCTGATCGCACAGGGGATTCTCTGAAGGAGCGGCGTATCGGGCGATACGGCCGACTGAAGAGAATTGCCTGTGCGGTCAGGAGACAAGCGAGGGCGTGCGCATTCATGAAAAGTCCGGGCGAGGCCTGCATCCGGGCGATACCATTCACCCTCGGGATCAGCCCTTTACCTTCGACTCGCTTTCGACTTCGACGTCGTGCTTGTCGTTTTCAAAGTGCATCGCCGCATGCTTGGGATACCAGCGACCTTCGACCAAGACCAGGTCGTGCTCATGCCATAGCGGCGCATCGAACAGAGTGATGGTGGTGCGCACGCGCGCGGTTTCGCCTTCAATGACCAGCACTTCGACATTGAGTGAATCGGCCACCTGGTCGAGGTCAATGCCATACAGCTTTACCGCTTGCTTGGCCGCGACCAGGATCGGGCGCGCGCGTTCAAGCACGGCCTCCAAAGGCATCGCCTTGAGCTGGTCGAGGTCGCTGATGCCGGCACTACGCGCCGCATTGGTGAGCAAGGTCAGCGCGCGGCGCAGGGTGTCTGAGTTTAAAAAATCGGTCGCACTGGCCCATTTCTGAATGCCCGGCATCGCTTCCTGCAAGGCAACACGTTGCTCCTCGCTGAGCTTGCTGTCGGGCGAAGTGATGGCGATGTGCATGGCGCCGAATCCCATCATCAATGCGCCTGGGGCTTGTGGCCGCGCCTTTTCAAGTTCCGATTCAAAACCGGCCATCAAGGTGTCGACCGCATCGGGCCCAGTGAAGCGCGCGAGCTTCTCTGCAAACTCGGCGCGGTCTTCGTCGTCGACCTTTTCCAGCTGCTTGAGCTCGTAAAGTAGGGTCATCTCTTCCCACTTTGAGGCGGGAACCACGGCTTGAGAGAGCCCGACCACGTCGGAAGCACGGAACAAGCGGGCGAGATCCTCGATCTGGCGCGCCGGGTCGGCGATCTTCAGGCGGGTGTCTGCCTGTGCGACGGCAGGGCGGGCTTCGCTTTGGATGGGCGACAGGCCACCCATGATGCCGGCGGCCAGCAGGGTGAGCGACAGCAACTTGGCTTTCATACAATTGCTCCGTTGGGTTTGGAGATGGGGTTTGGAGATGGGGTTTGGAGATGGGGTTTGGAGATGGGGTTTGGAGACCTAGTGTCCTACTTATCTATATCACCAACACGTGTCGGAAGTACTGGGCCACAAAGAAAACTCAAGCGAGTGAAGCCTGAAAGCCGGCTTCCGTCCTTCGCAAGAAAGGCGAACCAATCCCGCGCCGACACGCAAACTCAAGCAACCGCCTTTCCCGCGCATGGGACAATCCGTCCTCAACAAACCTGCGGCCACCCAATGCATCTGCTATTCATCCTGTCGGTCATCCTGCAGTTCATCTGCCTGGTCCACATGGTGCGCAGTGGGCGGCCGTATTGGTGGTTGTGGGTGATCATGCTGGGGTCGTACTTGGGTGTGGCGGTGTACTTTTTCACCCAGATTCTGCCTGAGCTGCAGCGCAGTCCCGCCACCCGCCGCGTGGTTCGCAATGTGCAGAAAACGATCAATCCTGAGCGGGATCGTAAGCGCATCGCAGCGGAACTTGAGGTCGCTGATACCGTGACCAACCGTGCGCGCTTGGCCGAAGAATCGATGACGCTGGGCGATTTCGTCGGTGCCGCGCAGTTGTATGAGGGATGCCTGCGCGGGCAGCACCACACGGCACCGGACTTGATGTCGGGTCTCGCGCGGGCGCAGTTTGCCACCAGTGATTTCAGCGCGGCCAAGGCGACCTTGGAAGCCTTGATCGCGGCCAACCCGGGCTTTCGTTCACCGGAGGGGCATCTGCTGTTTGCCCGCAGCCTAGAGGCGCTGGGCGACTCGACTGGCGCGCTGACCGAATACGCTGCCCTGGCCGAGAGCTTTCCGGGCGAAGAAGGGCGCGTGCGTTATGCGCTCTTGCTCAAGCGTACCGGCCAACTCAACGAGGCGCATGCGGTCTGCAAGCGCGTGTTGCAGCGGGTCAAGGTGGCGCCGCAGTATTACCAGCGCGAAAACAGCGAATGGATTGAGCAGGCGCGAGCTAACCTGCCGACCGACGAGAAACAATCCTAGCCCGCGTCCGACAAGCGAGAGGGTTCTCGACATTGAACGCGACAAGGCTTCGACGCGGATTGCTCATCGGTGGCTCGCTGCTCGTCGCCATCACCGGCTTCCAGCGCGAACGGCTGGAAATTGCAGCGGCCTATGCCGCTAACCACATCCGTTCGCCACGCACTGTCGAGGATCGACTGCAGGAGTTTGGCGACGCCGCACGCGAGCGTTTGCAGTCACATTTCAGCGCCGCCGGCGTGACCTATCCGGGCAAGCGATTGACCTTGGTGGCATTCAAGGATCAACGGATGTTGCTGCTCTATGCGCAGCGCGCGGATGGCAATTGGCGGCACATCCACAGCTACCCGGTTCTTGCCGCCAGCGGCACGCTAGGCCCCAAGTTGCGCGAAGGCGATCAGCAGGTGCCCGAGGGCATCTATCGGGTGACGTTTCTCAACGCCAACAGCCTCTACCACGTTTCCTTGCGGCTCAACTATCCCAACCCGTTTGACCGTGAGATGGCGCTTGCGGATGGCCGCACCCAGTTGGGTGGCGACATCATGATCCACGGCAAATCGGTGTCGATTGGGTGCCTGGCGATGGGTGATGCCGCAGCTGAAGATCTGTTCACTCTCGCCGCGGACATCGGCGCGTCGCGCATCCAGGTCATCATTGCCCCTACCGATCTAAGGTTGTCGGCTACGCCGGAATCACCTGTTGAACCGGCGTGGGTGAATGAACTCTATCGACAACTGCAAGAAGCACTTACGGTGCTGCCGATCCAGCAAGGGGCGGGGTGACTTCGAGCCAATGGATGCGAGCAGCCCGCTCAGCCATCGAACTTAATTCAGCGCTTCGCTACGACCGCGAGCTAAGCAGCGCCCGCACCATGGCAATCACCAGCATCAATGCGGCTTGTGCCAGCAGCCAACCAAACCAACCCGCACCGAGCGCAAATGCAAGCACCGAAGTGAGCAGGGAAAGTCCGGCCCAGAGAACGGCGTGATCCGCGTGGCCGGCATTCGCCTCGATCCGGCCTGCGTTGAAGAACAGGCTCGCGCCGACGATGCACAACCCGATTTGCAGGTAGGGCATCTGGTCGCCTACTTCAGTCGCCCACTTCAGTCGCCAATCGTCAGCAATGAGGCATTGCCACCTGCCGCCGTGGTGTTGACGGTGAGCGTGCGTTCGGTGACGAAGCGCAACAGATAGTGCGGGCCGCCGGCTTTGGGGCCGGTGCCGGACAGGCCTTCGCCGCCGAAGGGTTGCACGCCGACCACCGCGCCGATCTG
>JBBQQV010000075.1:0-9742 GCA_038215505.1 Lysobacterales bacterium | reverse complement strand
CCGCAGTGGCGCGGACGCTGCACTGGTTCAATCCCTGCGACTTGCTAAAGCCAGGCACGCGCAGCGAATACCGGGAGGAGTATCGACAGCGTCAGCGCGGTGGCGGTTATAACTGCCCGCAGGCGAAGTAGCCGATGCACTAGCCAAACCACCGTTTGGCTCAGCTTCCAGCCAGCAAATCCGCGTGCAACAAACGGTGGAACAGATGCTCGCCAGCTTCGCGGCGTGCCGACAGACGCCCGGTCGAGTAAGCGCGCGAATTGAGGCCGCGCTGCACCGATTTGCAGATCGCCATGTCCTCGTCTTGGATGATGTTGCCGACGTCGATGCTGGTGCGGTTGTGGGCGTGCGCAGCGGCAGACACATCAGAAAAGTAAAAGTCGAAGATAACCTCGGTGCGGTCCAGCCCCAGCGGCAGCACGAGGTTGGTGTCCATCATCCCTTGGTACCAGTTGAGCATGAAGTTGGGATGCAGCCAGTAGTAGAGCGCGCGATCGCCTTTGCGCACAGCGCCGAACTGCGCGTCTGTGCTTTGCACTAGCGGGCTCGATTGCAAGCAGTGGCGCGGCCCGTTCTCAATCGTGTAGCGCTTGAAATCGAGCACGCTATCGAGCCCTTTGTGCAAATGCGGCACGTGGTAGCCCCCATCCAGATAATTGTCGACGAACACTTTCCAGTTGCAGTCGAAGAAATAGTGGCGACGCTCGAACCAGTGCAAGTTTTGCAACTGCAGCGCGCTGATCTCGGCGATCAATTGAGGACCGAGAAACTCCTCAAGACGGGGACCTTCTGCATCGAGACGGACGAACACCCACTGCTCCCAGATCGCGGTCGCCACCGGCTTCAGGCCGAGCGCGCTGCGGTCAAAATTGCATTCGCTGTTGAAGCTGGGCGTGCCCTTGAGCGCGCCCTCCAGCGAATACGTCCAGCCGTGGTAAGGGCAGCGCAAGTTCTTGGCACACCCTTGGGCCTCGGTCATCACTGCTGCAGCATGGTGGCGGCAGACATTGAAGAAGCCGCGCAGCACGTGGTCGTCGCCACGCACCACCAGAATCGGTTCGCCTGCCAGCTCACAGGTCAGGTACTGACCGGGCTCGCGCACTTGATCGATGCGTCCGACCAGCTGCCAGCTGCGGGAGAAGACCGTGCGTCGCTCTAGGCCCAGAATCCGCTCGTCGATGTACCACGAGGCCGGGATGGTCGAAGCCTCTTCAAGCGGCAGTCTTGGGTCGTACTGTTGCAGCAGTTCAATCACCGGCTGGCTCATGGGTGGCCCTGTCTACGCATCTCTGCAGTGGGTTAATTAGAGAAAGGAATCCAGGATCGGCTCTTACTCCCTCCCCGATGTTCGGGGAGGGTTGGGGGAGGGGTTAGGGAGCACACCCGCTTTCAATTGACGTGGCGGCAGCAGATGCTCAAAAGCGCGCATGACTTCCGCCGCCACGACAGTTAAAACTCCTGCGAGAAACGCACGCCGAAGGTGCGTGGACGGGAGACCACGGTGTAGGCCTGATCGCCGCAGACAGCTTCCGCACACTGGGTAAACCGCGACTGTTGGGCGCGCTCGTCAAACACATTCTTGACGTAGAAATCGACGTCCCAATTGCCAAGGCCAAAGCCGGCGGTGAAATCGAACATGGTGTACGCGTCGAGCTCGCCAAGGATGTTGTTCTGGGCGATGCGCAGATCAGTACTGCGGTCGCCTTCGTGCAACACCACGCCTTGTACATGGGCTTCGTACTGGCCCACGTCAAAGGCGTAGCGCGCGGTGAGGTTGCCCTTGAACTTGGCAGTGATTGGCAAGCGGGTGCCCGAAGGCGCTTCGGGCGCAGCGCAATCGGTTTCCGGGTTGCCGTTGGCGTCGGTGAATCCGCAATAGTTTTCGCTGAGCTCAGCGTCGTACATCGCGACGCCACCGGACAGCATCAGGTTGTAGCTTGCTGCCCAGCTCAAGTCGGCTTCAATGCCGCGGATGCGCGCCTGGTTAGCGTTCTTGATCTCGGTCAGCCCGTTCTGGCCAAGGATGGCGAACTGGAAGTCCTTCCAGCGCTGCTCAAACACCGCACCGTTGAAATTCAGACGGCGATCCAGCCAGCTGGTTTTCCAACCCATCTCGACGTTGGTGAGGAAGTCCGACAAGTAGGGTTCCAAGGTACCGCGCCGATTGACGCCGCCGGGACGATAGCCTTCCGACCAGGTGCCATAAATCATCGCGTCTTCGTTGATCTGGTAACTCAAATTGAAACGGCCGAGGTGGTCGTTCTCTTTGATGTTCTTGTCGAACACTTCGCAGGGCGCGTTCGGATATGGCGGCAGGTTTTGCGAGTTGCAGGCGCCCTCACCAAAAGTCGGATTGCTGCTGTACCCCTCGGCGAAGCCAAAGTAGCCGCGCAGGCTGTTGTCGACGCGGAAGAAACGCGCGCCCGCGGTGGCGGTCAGCTGGTCGGTGATGTCGTATGACATTTCGCCGAATACCGCTTCGTCGCGGTCGTCGCGGCGCTGGCGGGTCAACCAGACGGTGTCTGGCCAACCGGTGACCGACAGCGAGTCGGCCAAGCCATCAACGAGGTAGCGTTCCTGGATGTCGTTGCCTTGGCGCTGCGAGAACACGCCAGCCACAAAGCGGAAGCGTTCCTCTGCCGGCGAGGCGATCCGCAGCTCGTGGCTCTGTTTTTTGTAGCCGTTGACGGCTTGGATGTACTGCGACGGATTGATCAGGTCGCCGTTGTCATCGTAGAAATAAGTGCCGTAGCCAAACAGGGTGTCGTACCAGAACGCGTAGTCGTTGTAGTCGGATTCCGATTCAAGGTCGCGATCAAGGTGCGAATAGGCATAGGTAACGTCGAAGTTGCCGATCTGGCCCTGAATCGTCAGTGCCGACTGGGTGAAGCGATCTTCCGAGGTCTGCGGGTAGAACTGGGTGGTGTCGAGTTCGCCCACATCGGGGTTCACACCAAAGCTGCCGTTGATGTCCTGGCGCTGGGTCAGCACGCTGGGGGTGATCGTCCAGCTATCGTTGATGTCGAATTGCAGCGCGGCGCGGGCACCAGTGGTGTCGGCGAAGTTGTAGTCCTCGCGGGCGAGGTTGGCATTGTTGATGGTGATGCCGGAGGTGGGGAACGTGCGCGTTCCGAATTCGTTGTCGACAAAGCCGGCGTCATCACGGTCCCAAGCGACCAGACGAATGGCGGCGCGCTCGTTGATCGGCGCGTTCAAAAAACCTTCCAGAACGTGGCCGGTGCCGCCTTCATGGATGCTGTTGAGCTCCACGCCATAGCCGGCGGAAAACGCACTCGCGTCGGGCTTTTTGGTGATGATGCGCAGTGTGCCGGACTGTGAGCTTGCGCCGTAAAGCGTGCCCTGCGGTCCCGCGAGTGCCTCAACGCGCTCGATGTCGTAGGGATGCAGGTCGACCGCGCCGCGAATGGTGGTGATCGGTTGCTCGTCCAGGTAGACACCGACACTGGGCAGCGGGCCGGAATGGTTGCCGTCGCCGCCGCTTGCGACGCCGCGCATGTAAACCTGGAAATTGCTGGGCACCTCGCCCAAGCGCTGGAACGACACGCTCGGAAAGCGGGTGGCGATGTCCTCAAAATTGGTGACGTGCAGCTCATCAAGTTGCTCAGCGCCCAGTACTTGAATGCTGACCGGCACGGTCTGCAGGTTCTCCGTGCGCTTTTGCGAGGTGACCGTGACGGTGTCCAACTGCGGCGAGGCTTCGCTTGCCGGGTCAGTGGCTTGCGCCCATGCGGCGCTGCTCATCGCCAAGCTGATGGCCGCGGCTAGCGGCACTCTGGCCAGATGTAGCGCCTTGCGGCCCGCGTGCATACGTTTCATTGGTGTCTCCCCCGAGTGGTATCAAGCGTCAAGTGTCGAGCAAAAAGTGTCGAACAGGAATGGATCAGGCAAAAGTGAATCTAGTGATAGTGAGGCAAGTAAGCGCGAGATGAGCAAATCAGGATCGGGCAGGTGTCGCGGCGAGCCTCGCCGGGTCGGGCGGAGCTTCCGGATAGGTGTCCAGGGCGGCCCCGAGCGCCTGTGTGAGCGGCGCCAGCCAAGGCTCGAAATGGCGCCACTGGTCCAGACCCTCGCGAAAAATCGGCTGGCGAACCTGTTCTGAGCTGGCGGTTCGCACCGGACGGTCGTTTTCGAAGAAGCGCAGGCAGGATGGCTCGAATGGCAACGCGCAATAGTCCAGCAGTCGGCGGACTTCCAGCTCGGTGTTGTCGACCAGTTGCTCGTAAACCACCCGATGGATGCGCCCCGGCAACAGCTGGTCGAAGTGTGCCATCAGGCTCAGGTAGTCGCGGTAGTAGCGGCCAATGTCCTCAAGCCCATAACTGAAGTTCTGACCACGCGCAAAATACTGCTTGAATCCGGAAAAGCAGCAGGCCATCGGATGGCGGCGCACATCGACGATGCGCGCATTCGGCAGCATCAGATGGATCAAGCCGACGTGGAAAAAGTTGTTCGGCATCTTGTCGATGAAAAACGGCGCGGCGGTCTTGCGCTGCACGCGAGTCCGTTCGAGGTAGCGGTCACCCAGGGCATGCAGTTGCGGGAAATCGAGTTCTGCCAGCACCTCGTGATACGAACCTTGACCGCCCGCACTGACTTGCCGGCGCAGACCATGGGTCAGCGAGATGACCTCGGGCAGCTCCATGGTGCCCTCCACATTGGAGTGACTGGAGAGGATCTGCTCGACCAAGGTGGAACCCGAACGCGGTAAGCCGACGATGAAAACAGGGTCTGGCGCGGGGTTGCCGGAGCCGCTGCGGCGGGACAGGAAATCAGGGGTGAACAATTCGCGCGAGCGCTGCACGCGGGCGCTCGCATCCTCGGCGCGATAAGGCAGGGAACCGCGACGCAGTGCGTTGCCGTTTTGATAGTGTGCGAAGGCGCGGGCGTAATCGGCCGCGTCCTCCTGCGCTTTGCCCAGCGCGAATTCGAACTGGGCGCGCTGCTCGGGGTCGAGGTCGCCCCGGGTCAGCTGCGCCGTCATTGCTTGCACATCGGCGGGCTCAAAGCGAAACGTTTTCAGGTTGGCAAGGCTCCACCAGGCTTCGCCAAAGCCCGCATCCAGCGCAATGCTGCGTCGATACGCGGCAATCGCGCGCTCGCGCAGGCCGGCGGTTTTCAGTGCGTGGCCAAAACTCAGCCAGATACGGCCATGCTCTGAATAGTCCTGGAGGATCCCTTCATAGAGTTCGATGGCCGGCTGGTAATCACCGATTCTGCACAGCACCACGGCTTTCAGGTTGCGTCCGCTGGGATTGTGCGGATCGACCGCCAGCAGTTGCTCGATGTGTTGCAAGGCTTGCTCTGGTTTGTTGGCACGATGCAGCACCATTGCAAGATTTTGTCGCGCCGCATGAAAGCCGGGGCTTAAATCCAGACAGCGCTCAAGCAGGTTCTGGGCGTCTTCCAGGCGACCTATCCGCGCCGCCACTTCGGCCAGCATGCGAATGGCGGCGACATCGGTGGGCGCCCGCATGAGGTGCGTGCGCAGCAGGCGTTCGGCCTCGGGAATCCGGTTCTCCACCAGCGCATCGGCCGCCGCCAGCAATCGCGGATCGCTGCAGGCTGCGCGGATGTGTTGGGCATATGCAGCATCCGCAGCCTGCGTGTCGCCAGTGGCGCTCAGGTGGTCTCCCAGCACGCGCCAGGCTTTCGGATGGCGGGGATGGCGCGGCAGCTGCGCTTGCAGCAATACAATCGCTTCGTTGCCGTGACCGCATTGGCCCAAACAAATGGCCAGTTCAATCTGTGGCAACGGCCAATCCGGTTGCTGCGCGGCGAGCGCGCGCAACCCAGTGATGGCCTCGTCCTTTCTTCCGCAGGCGGCAATCGACAGTGCGCGCAACAACAGGGCCGAAGGATGCGGGCCGACGCTTGCGACAATTTCCTCGCATTGCGCCAGCGCCAACTCGGGCTTGACCTCAAGCAGCCGCGCGGCGTATGCCAAGGCCTGTTCCAGCGACGCTGTCGGCTTCGAGTCAGCGCTCATGATTTCCGCATCCAGACTCGATACACAGACACGCAGGCGGTTTCCTTCGGATGGCGGTGGTTGCGGGGTCGGCTGGATAACCCTTCCGACAGAGTGCAACCCACACGGCGAGGGTCGAGACCGTTAGATATCACGCCACCCAAATCTTGTCGACGAACTGTGAAGATCAAGTTTGGTGAATCATTTTGCAGCGCGATAAAGGAGGCGCGGCCTTAGCCCACGAGCGCGGATGCAACGCCAGGGGGATCCGGGGCTAGAGCCATATCTGTTTTCCAACCCGAACCCGAACCCGAATTTCGGGCTGCATCCCGTAGGTCGGGTAGGGTCGGGGCTACTCGTGCGGCCTTGGCTGTGGGCTTATCCGATCACCCGCCCGTTGGCATCACAAACTGGGCACCGGCACGGATGCTGTTTGGCCAACGAGCAGTGACTGCTTTCTGGCGAGTGTAGAAGCGCACGCCGTCGGGCCCGTACACGTGCAAGTCGCCGAACAGCGATGACTTCCAGCCACCAAAGCTGTGAAACGCAGCCGGTACCGGAATCGGCACGTTGACGCCGACCATGCCGACCTGCACCCGGTGCACATAGTCGCGGGCGGCATCACCATCGCGGGTAAAGATGGCGGTACCGTTGCCGTACTCGTGTTCGTTGACTAGGCGCAGGGCGTCTTCGTAATTTTCGACGCGGACGATGCACAGCACTGGCCCAAAAATCTCCTCACGATAGATCCGCATCGACGGCCGCACCTGATCGAACAGGCAGCCGCCCAGAAAATAGCCGTCGCCTACGCTTTCGATGCTGCGCTCGCGACCGTCGACGACTAGGCTCGCGCCTTCTTCCACACCAAGGTCGACATAGCCGCGCACGCGATCGCGATGCGCCGCCGTGATCAGGGGTCCCATGTCCATGTCGGCAACGTGGCCATCGCCGATCTTGAGGGCGTGCACGCGCGGGGCAAGCCGCTGCAGCAAAGCGTCGGCGGTGGCCTCACCGACAGCGACCGCCACCGAAATCGCCATGCAGCGCTCGCCCGCAGAGCCGTAGCCAGCACCCATCAGCGCATCGGCGACCTGATCCAGATCGGCATCCGGCATCACCACCATGTGATTCTTTGCGCCGCCCAACGCCTGCACGCGCTTGCCAAAATGGGCGCCGGTCTCGTAGATGTACTTGGCAATGGGCGTCGAGCCGACAAAGCTCACGGCGCTCACATGGGGATGCGCGAGCAACGCATCCACGGCGACCTTGTCGCCATGCACCACGCTGAATACGCCTGCCGGTAATCCGGCCTGCTGCAGCCAATGCGCCAGCAGCATCGATGCCGACGGGTCGCGCTCGGAGGGCTTCAAGATGAAGCAATTGCCGCAGGCAATCGCAATCGGAAACATCCACAGCGGCACCATCGCCGGAAAATTGAACGGAGTGATGCCGGCGACCACACCGAGCGGCTGGCGGATCGAATAAGCATCGATCTGACCGCCGACGTTTTCGGTCGTTTCGCCCTTTAGCAGGTGCGGAATTCCGCAGGCAAACTCGACCACTTCCAAGCCGCGCGCGACCTCGCCCAGTGCATCGGAGTGGGTTTTGCCGTGCTCGTTGGTGATCTGACTGGCTAGCAAGTCTGCATTGGCCTCGATCAGCTCTCGCAACTTGAACATCACCCGTGCGCGCCGCGCCGGAGGCGTCTGCGACCACGCCGGAAACGCCGCCCATGCTGCGCCCACGGCGAGATCGACCAAGGCCGGGTCAGCCAAGGGCAGGATGCCGGTCTGCACGCCGGTGGCAGGGTTGAACACCGCACTCGTGCGACCGCCATCATCATTCACTTGCGCACCATTGATGAAGTGCGGGATGAGTTGCGGCGGCGCGGCTGGGTGCAGACTGCGGACGGTAGCGTTCATGGGATTGCCTCTGTTGAATGCAGCGATTTAAACAAGGACTCGAAACCCACGCCGTCGGCAACTGTGGGAGCGGCGGAAGCCGCGAACTCGATACTGCAAGGCACCAAAGTTCGCGGCCTCCGCCGCTTCCATTCAACCAAAGCTGACCGGCTGCGTTTGCTGAGCCTGCAACACAAAAAGGGCGCTTTTGATCTGGGAGGGACGCGCTCCTGCGCGGCTGCTTCTGATGTCGGCTTAAGGGGCAGCGCCGCGGGAGCTGGGCCCTCCTGCTGCGGGCGTGTCATTACGGAGACTTAACGCGAGCGTCTGACCTACGCCACCGCGCGAATCGACGCGCGCAGGCCCTCAAACAATTGCTGGATTTCAGATTCGGTACTGATTACCGGCGGAGCCAGCGCGATCGTATCGCCAGTGAAACGCACCAGTTGACCGCGGGTGAGCACCTCTTCAAACAAGCGAATGGCGCGCAGCCCGGGCTTGCCTTCCATCGGTGCCATCTCGAAAGCAGCGGCAGCAGCGAAGTTGCGGGTGTCGATGACATTGGGCTCGCCCTTCAGCGATTGCACGCCTTCTTCGAGCAACTTTCCAAGCTCGACAAAGCGCTGTGGCACAGCGTCGCTTTGCAGCACATCCAGCGTCGCGTGGGCGGCGGCCACCGCCAGAGGATGACCGGAATAGGTGTAGCCGTGGAACAGCTCCACCGCGTAATCCGGGCCCTGCATGAAGGCGTCGTAGATCGACTGTTTGGCGATCACGCCGCCCATCGGCACGGTGCCGTTGTTGACGCCTTTGGCAAAGGTGATGAGGTCAGGGGTGACGCCAAATGCCTGCGCGCCAAACCAGTCACCCATGCGGCCGAAGCCACAGATCACTTCATCGAAAATCAACAGAATGCCGTGCTTGTCGCAAATCTGCCGGAGCTTTTGCAGGTATCCGAGTGGCGGAATGATCACCCCGACCGAGCCCTGCATGGGCTCAACGATGACTGCGGCAATGGTTGAGGCATCGTGCAGGGTGACCAGTCTTTCCAGCTCGTCGGCCAAGTGCGCGCCCCAACTGGGCTGCCCGCGTGAAAACGCCATCTGCGACAGGTTGTGCGTGTGCGGCAGATGATCGACACCCGGCAGCATGGCGGAGGCAAACATCTTGCGATTGGCGACCATGCCGCCCACCGACATGCCACCGAAGCCGACGCCGTGATAGCCGCGTTCGCGACCAATAAAGCGCGTGCGCGACGCCTCGCCACGCAGCCGGTGATAACCCAGTGCAATCTTCAAGGCGGTGTCGACCGACTCCGAGCCTGAGCTGGTGAAAAACACCCGATTCAAATCGCCAGGCGCGAGCTCGGCAATGCGCTCGGCGAGGCGAAAGGTCTCGGTGTTAGCGAGTTGAAAGTGTGGGATGTAGTCCGCGCGGTCAAGTTGTGCTTTGACCGCTTCGGTGATCCGCGGGTCGCCGTGGCCAAGCCCGCAACACCACAGGCCCGACAGTCCGTCGAAAAGTTTCTGACCTTCCACCGTCGTGTAGTAAGCCCCGCGCGCACTGGCCAGCATCCGATTCAGTGGCCGCGTGCGCTTGAAATAGCGGTTGTGGGTGAACGGCATCCAGTACGGATCGAGGTTCTGCTCCTCGGCCGCAAGCTGGGTGTGGGCGAAGTCGGTCATGGGGATGTTTGCCGTTGGCAGGTTGCAAAGAGTGGGCAACAACCTTACTCCGCTGGCCGCTTGCGAAACAGGGTGGGAGCCGTTGTCGTTCCTGGGCGTCCGTGGGGCAGCCGGTAGTCGTTACCCGATGAGGTGGCCAAAAGCATCGCGGCTTCCGCCGCTCCCACAAA
>JBBQQV010000074.1:0-9748 GCA_038215505.1 Lysobacterales bacterium | reverse complement strand
GTCCAAGCCACATTTGGGGCGCTCACCTGCGGACCCACCTCAGGCACGCTGGGCTCGGCCGGTGCCACCAATTTTTTTGTCTTGAGCGACGGCCCCAACAGCCGTTTCTTTCCAGTCGCCTTGGCCGAAGCGCTGGCCGCAACGAACTTGAACACGACGAACGCAGAAATCAACGCCTCGTTCAATGCCACCATTGACCTGAACGATTCGAGCTGTCTTGGCAACACGCGCTGGTATTACGGCCTGACCGGTCCCGCGCCCGCCAACACCATCGCCCTGTTCCCCACCGTGTTGCATGAGATTGGCCACGGGCTGGGGTTTGCGGCGCTCCTATGCACGTCAGGCGGCGGCTGTGGTGATACGCCCTTTGGCGGATTCTTCAGCGGCATTCCGGACAGCTGGGCAGATTTTCTGCGCGACAACAACGTCGATGGCGCCGGCACCAATCGGCGCTGGGTCGACATGAGCAATGCGCAGCGAATCGTTTCGTTCACGCACGATCCCTTGCTGGTGTGGGATGGCATGTCGGTCACCGCTCGCTTAAGCACCTTCGGACAAAGCGGCAATGCGCTGAATGAAGGCCGCATGCGCATGTTCGCGCCCAATCCGTTTCAGGGTGGATCCAGCGTTTCGCATTTCCACGAAGACGCGGCGCCCAATGTGTTGATGGAGCCCATTGCCGATGCTGACGTGTTTACCCAGACCGACCTGACCGACTGCTTGTTTGCCGATATTGGTTGGCTGAACAGCCGCTGCCCGACGGTGATCAACTCGGCACCCACGCTCAACGCCATCAGCAATCCTGCGCCCATCGCCCAGAACAGCGGCGCACAAATAGTGAACCTGGCTGGCATCGGCGATGGTGATGCCACGGTGGCGCAGACGCTCAGCGTGACGGCGAGCTCGGCCAACACTGGACTGATTCCGAATCCCAGCGTCACTTACACCAGCGCAAACGCCACCGGCAGTCTGAGCTACACGCCGGTGGCCAATCAAACCGGCAGCGCGGCGATTACCGTGCGGGTGACCGATGACGGCGGAGTCAGCTTCGTCAATGGGGGCATCGCTCTGTTCGAGCGCACGTTTACCGTCAACGTCAGCGCCATTAACAGCGCCCCCGCCGCCAGTAATATGTCGACCGCTGAAAACTACACCGAAGACACCCCGCTGAACCTCGTCAATATCGTGGTAACTGATGGCGACAGCCCAACGGTCACGGCGACCCTGACCCTGTCCAATGTCGCTGCTGGCAGTTTAAGCACAGCGACTTCCGGTGCAGTGACGTCAAGCTATGTGGCTGGCACCGGCATTTGGAACGTGAGCGGCGCGCTCGCCGATGTGAACAGCCTGCTGGCCGGCGTTATTTTCAATCCTGCTGCCGACTTCAACGCCGGATTCACCATCGCTACGCGGGTCACCGATGGGGTTAACACCGCGCTGACGGGCAGCAAAGCGGTAAGCGGCATAGCGGTCAACGACGCGCCGACCGCCAGCAACCTGTCGATGGCCGAAGGTTATGTCGAAGACACGCCGCTCAATCTCACCAACATCGTCATCAGTGACGTCGACAGCGCCAACGTAACTGCGTTGCTGACTTTGTCCAACACCGCTGCCGGATCCTTGAGCACCGCAACCTCCGGTGCGGTTACCTCGACTTACGTCGCCGGCACTGGCGTGTGGACTGCCAGTGGTGCCTTGGCATCGGTCAACACGTTGCTGGCTGGCGTGGTGTTCAATCCAGCCGCCAATTTCAATTCCATGCTGAATATTGCGACCAGCGTCAGTGACGGCATCGCCGCCCCGATCACCGGCAGCAAGTTGCTCAATGGCATGGCCGTCAATGATGCGCCGACCCTGAATGTGATCAGCAACCCCGCCGCCATTCCAGTCAACTCCGGCCAGCGCATAGTCAATCTGGCTGGCATCGGCCCCGGCATCGGCGACCCCGTGCAAATACTCAGTCTGAGTGCGGTCTCCAGCAACCCTGGCCTTATCCCTAACCCAGCAGTGACCTACACCAGCCCCAATGCCACCGGCTCGCTCAGCTACACGCCGGTCGCGGGGCAGTCGGGCACAGCCATGATTACCGTCACCGTCAGCGACAACGGTGGTACCACCAATGGCGGCGTGAACCAGAGCACGCGCAGCTTCAGTCAACAGGTGATGACGGCGGGAACGATTTTTGCGAATGGGTTTGAGTGAGAAGTGCGGCGAAGGGATCGTTTGAAGAGGATCTGGGTGTGGCGGGCAGGCTGAGAAGCGGGGTTGGGGACTGGGGGCTGGGGCGCTCGTTTGTCCAGCCATGGCGAAGCAAATCCGATGTCGCCACCCCAGCCCCCAGCACCCAGTCTCCAGCCTCGCTCCTGCTGTCAAGCCTTGTCGACCCGCGTAGTCAGGGCTACCCTGCGGCCTCGCCTGAGCCACCAAAATGACACCGAGCTTCATCCATCTGCACCTGCACAGCGAGTATTCGCTGGCCGATTCAACCATCCGCATTCCGCAGTTGCTCAGCCGCTGCAAACAGCTCGGCATGCCGGCGGTTGCCTTGACCGACCAGAGCAATCTGTTTGCTTTGGTGAAGTTCTACCGAGAGGCGATCAAGGCGGGCGTCAAGCCGCTGATCGGCGCGGATGTGCACATCGAGCACGACGATCAATCCAGCAGTCGCCTTACCCTGTTGTGCCTCGATCACGGCGGCTACCGCAGTCTTTCGAAGCTGCTAAGCCGCGGTTATCTGGAAGGCCATCGTGGTGATCACGTGGTGTTGCGGGAGGGCTGGCTGGCGGAGTGCAACAGTGGCCTGGTGGTGTTGGCCGGTCGAGAAAGTGCGGTGGCCAAAGCCATCGCGGATGGCCGCGACAGCCACGCTGAGGCCGCCATGGATCACCTGCGTCGACATTTTGATGATCGGCTTTACTTGGAGTTGGTGCGCACTGGTCGCGATGGCGAAACCAGCTGGAATCAACGCGCGTTGATGCTCGGCAATCGCCACGGATTACCGGCCTTGGCCAGCAATGACGTGCGTTTCATCGAGGCCGATGACTTTGGCGCTCACGAAGCACGCGTCTGCATCTCGAGCGGACGCGTACTAGGCGATCCCAAGCGACCGCGTTTCTACAGCGATCAGCAATACCTCACCTCACCTGAGGAAATGGCCGAGCGTTTTGCCGACCTGCCCGGCGCATTGATCAACACGGTCGAACTCGCCAAGCGCTGCAATGTTGAGCTGACTTTGGGCAAGTCGTTCCTGCCTGCATTCCCGGTGCCTGCCGAACACACGCTAGAAAGCTGGATTCGGCGAGAAGCGCACACCGGCCTCGACCAGCGGCTGGAAAAACAACCGCTGGCCGCCGGTCACGACCGTGCCAGTTACAACGCGCGGCTCGATGTCGAACTCGACGTCATCGTCCGCATGGGCTTTCCCGGCTACTTTCTGATCGTGGCCGACTTCATCAATTGGGCCAAGCAGCATGGCATTCCGGTAGGCCCCGGCCGTGGCTCCGGTGCTGGCTCGCTGGTGGCGTGGGCACTCGGCATTACCGACATCGACCCGTTGCCTTACGACCTGCTGTTCGAGCGCTTCTTGAATCCCGAACGCGTCTCCCTGCCCGACTTCGATATCGACTTCTGCATGGACGGCCGCGACCGCGTAATCCAATACGTAGCCGATGCCTACGGGCGTGATCGGGTCAGCCAGATCATCACCTACGGCACCATGGCCGCCAAGGCCGTGGTGCGCGATGTCGGCCGCGTACTCGGCAATCCCTATGGCTTTGTCGACGGCATTGCCAAACTCATCCCGCTGACCTTGGGCGTCAGCTTGGATGACGCGCTGGGCTTGAGCGATGCGGCCAAAAAAGACAGCAACGTCGCCTCCGCCGAACTGATCGCCCGTTATCGCGACGAAGACGATGTGCGCGAGCTGATCGACCTCGCGCGCAAGCTCGAAGACCTCACCCGCAATGCCGGCAAACACGCCGGTGGCGTGGTGATCGCGCCCAGTCCGCTGACCGACTTCAGCCCGCTGTACGCCGATCACGCCGCCAAAGGCGAGCAATCGCGCAGCGTGGTGACCCAGTTCGACAAGGATGATGTCGAAGCCGTGGGCTTGGTCAAATTCGACTTTCTCGGCCTGCGCACGCTGACCATCATCGACTGGGCAGTGAAGGCCATCAATGTGACGCGCGCAGAGATTGGCGAGTCGCCCATCGACATCACCGCGCTGCCGCTGGCTGACAAGCTCACCTACCAGCTGTTTGCGCGCGGCGACACAGTCGCCGTGTTCCAGTTCGAGTCGCGCGGCATGCGCGAACTGCTGAAGAAAGCGCGACCTGACCGCTTTGAAGACCTGATCGCGCTGGTGTCGCTGTATCGGCCCGGCCCGATGGACCTGATCCCAAGTTTTTGCGCGCGCAAGCACGGGCAAGAAGCGATCGAGTATCCAGACCCGCGCGTCGAGCCGATCCTGCGGCAGACCTACGGCATCATGGTCTATCAGGAACAGGTGATGCAGATCGGGCAGATTCTCGGTGGCTATTCGCTGGGTGGCGCCGACCTCTTGCGCCGCGCGATGGGCAAGAAAAACTTCGAAGAGATGGCCAAGCATCGGGCGAAGTTCAGCGATGGTGCCGCGACCAATGGCATCGCCAAGGTCAAGGCCGACGCGATTTTCGATCTGATGGAAAAATTTGCCGGCTACGGTTTCAACAAGTCCCACGCCGCCGCCTACGCCCTGGTTTCCTATCAAACCGCGTGGCTGAAGACGCACTATCCCGCGCAGTTCATGGCCGCCGTGCTGTCCTCGGATATGGACAACACCGACAAAGTGGTCGGCTTTCTGGACGACACCCGCTCACGTGCGATCAACGTCTTGCTGCCGGCCATCAACTCGTCCGGTTTCATGTTTGCGGCCACCGACGCACGCACGATCCGCTACGGCCTAGGCGCGGCCAAAGGCGTGGGACACGGCGCGGTCGAGGCTATCGTCAACGAGCGCCAACGCAATGGCGTGTTCGTTGATCTGCTGGATCTGTGCAATCGCGTGGATGACGGCAAGCTCAACAAACGCGTGATCGAGGCGATGATCCGCGCCGGCGCGCTCGATGCGCTCGGCCCCAATCGCGCCAGCCTCATGCTGCAACTGCCCGAAGTGATGCGCGCCACCGAGCAACTCAAACGCGAACGCGAGGCCGGCCAGAACAGCTTGTTTGGCCTGTCATCAGCGGCCACGGCGAAGCAGGCCGCCGAGGTCAACCTGCCGAGCTGCCCCGAGTGGCCGCTGGCGCGGCTCTTGAACGGTGAGCGCGAAATTCTCGGCCATTACCTCTCCGGCCATCCTGTCGATCCTTGGCGGGAAGAACTACAGGGATTGATCGGCTCCGACCTGTCTGGATTGGACACGCTGTTCGATCAGCGCCGCGACCGCCGCGGCGAAGCACAGATGGTGGTCGCCGGATTGGTGATGGCCGTCCGCCGTCGCGGCGAGACGCAGGCATTCGTACAACTCGAAGATGGCCGCGGCCGCGTCGAAGTGGCGTTCTTCAACGAAAGCTTCGGCGAGTTCGCCGCGCTGTTAACCCGCGACCGCATCCTGCTGATCGACGGCGCGCTGCGCGAAGACGACTTTTCTGGTGGCTACAGCTTGCGCGCCAAACGCTGCTGGGATTTCAACACCGTCTGCGCCGAGCAGGCACGCAGCGTGAGCCTGGAAATTGATACACGAATCCCCGGCTCACTCAAGGCGCTGGAAGCCCTGCTCGGACAGCACCGTCCAGGCAACACCGCATTAAGGCTCAACGTGGTCACGGCTTGCGGAATGGGCCGAATCGACATCAACGGCCGCTTTGGCGTCCGCGTCGAGCCCATCCTGCTGGGCGAATTGCGCGCTTTGGCCGGCGTCACTGCGGTGAAGGCCACCATCGAGCGGCCATGGGCGACGAACCCGAGCGCCGCCTAGAACGGAAGCAACTGATCTAGGATTGGGTGACGCCCAGCGTAACGGCCGCCCAAGCGTTCACCTCGCCTGCAAGTCGCGGTATCCGAGCACGCGCGCCGGCAAGAACAGCACGGCCCTAAGCAGCGCAAAGACCCCATCAAGCGCGATACCGACCGCCCTGAAAGGCAGCGACAACAGCCAAATCAGCGGCCAAACCAGCAACGCCAGCAAGGCCAGTGGCCAAGCCACTGCAAAGAGCAAGCACCACGCCACAATCAGCAACAGCACCTTCATCGATTTCTCCAATCCGAACAGCACGCCACGTAAGTCTTGGCTTGGCGGCAAACGTGACATCGAAATGCCGCTTCGGCGACAAATCTGAGCGCCGGCGCATGAGCACCGCCCCACCGCTCCGCAAGATGCAACCCGTCCCCTCTTGCGGTTGCCTGCGCTCAATCTCATACGCTCGGCGTAATCGCCTTCTCTTTCCCTAGGCGGGCGCCCACCCACGCCCCCAACCACGCCATCGGCAAATACGCGAGCAACAAGTCGAGCGCGATAAACCAAACGGGAGCGGGGATCATGAAACTGGCCGCCACCCCACCGCAAAGAAAAAATGCGCCGATCACATAGGCAAAGACCACTTTCCGGCTTGCGGCTATCAGGTAAGCCGCCAGCGCACCCGCGAATGTGCCGAAGGCGTGCGCCAGAAACGGCATGACGAAGTGACGTGGCTCAAACAGGTGCATCGCCTTGCTCAAGCCCTCTGCACTGGTTACATCCACACCTGCAGGGGGCGGGATGAGCGACGGGCCGAGAACAACGAGCGCCATGTTGGCACAGCTACCCACCACTACTCCCGCGATGACCGCGAGCACATTTCGCAATAACTTGGGCATCGATATGTCTCCTGGTTTGGCTGACGTCGTGTTTAGCGGCGCATTGCTGCGGCTGACTAATGCTCTCGAAACTTGCCGCACAGGCTCATTCCATCACAAAGCATTGCACCATCTCTCACGTGGCTCGGCGAATGGCGATTCAATCTCGGCCCACTGCGACTGCTGACGCGTTAGAGCGGACGCACGCGTCTACCGGCCGCCGCGAGCAGCAGCCGCGAATAGAGTCGATGGAACCCGAGTAACGCGCTAAACAAATTACCCATCGTTGGCGCACCTGAGCCACCGCGTGGTTGCGAAACCACCGCCGAACCGAAATACAACAGCGTGCTTGGCTTACTTGCTGCGTCCACCGCTGGCAACGCCATCAGCCAGGACCTGGTGCGCCCAGTAAAGTCCGCAAGCAGGAGTTCGGAGGAGGATTGCGCCTCGACGCGCCACGCAGAAAACGTAGCGGCCCTGCCAACCGCGAGCCTTTCGACGTCAGCATCTGTGGCTGGTTTGGAAGCGAGGAACCTCAGGATGGTCCTCTCGACCTTGAACAATGGGGAGGAATAGAACGCAGTGATGAAAGCCTGCTGTGTGATCACACCGGGTATCTCAATGACGTAGCAGTCTGCGTAGCCTGCAGCGTCCTTGTATCTGCGAAGGGAGGTGTCCCTTGGTACTTCACAGGGGCGAACGACCGAAATCACCAGCAGGTATCCGTAGTGTTAGCTAGGGTCTTGCTTAAAATGTACGCAGAATTCGCGGTGACCGCCACGCTACCCACCGAACTTCTCGGGGTGTTGCTTGCCGGCGTCTCCAATCTCGTCCCAAACGGCTTTGGACCCCACCCAAATGTGATGGGTAACGCGGAGCGCGTCGTCGCCTTGGGTAATGCAGCCTGCTGGCACAAACATCCTCGCGGGATCGTTCACACCGGGCACCCGAGAGCCGCAAACCCGGCAGAACCAGGTTTCCCATTCCGTGCCTGGCTTCTTCCAGATGGCGATCTGCTCTTGGCCGATCTGCTCTTGGCCACCCAGCCAGCGGAATTGCTCGTTCGCAACGACAAGGACGGCGATGCCGTTGCTCCCCGTGGATCGGCGACATATCGAGCAATGGCAGATGATGACGGCCGACAGTTCCGCGTCGATCTGAAATTGAACGCCGCCACAATTACATTCGCCTCTGGCCATCCGAACTCCTCTGCGCTAACCGCGCGACGCCAAAGGCACCGACCTTGGCAATTGTTTGCCGATGCCGCCACCGAATCGTCGATAGCAAAGGCGCGCTGAAGCCACTTTGGGCTCATACGCGAAGCAGCCCGCGAAAAGCCGCAGGCGGCGTAATAGGACGACGGCCCGTAGTGGTGGACGAACACCTTGCCATAGCGGCGATCGCAGACGAGTGCTCCGCCCAGCAAGCGCACGTCCTCAGGTGTTGCCACCCAACGGGAGGTCTTGGTATCAACCTCGCCAGGTCTCTGCAGCTCCCGGCACTGCGCTTCATGTAGCAGTTCGATTCCCATCGCAATGGCAGCCTCGACAACACCGCCTGCCGGCTTGTTCTCCTTGCGCGAGTCCAATGTTTCGCGGTCAGAGCACTAGCTCCTGCGACCCGCCGGGCTCTTCGCCGAGCAACCACAGAAGAGGCACTGTCCGCAGGTCTGGTCCAAGCCGAACACTTCCGGCTCACCGGCAGACGCTTCCATTGCAGCGAGCGACGTGAGCGCAGGCGGACGCTTTTCGAGCCTTGCCAGCAGCGTTTCCCGCGCGTGCCCTTCATGTCGATTCCAGTTTTTCTCGAACCGGCCTTTCACCAGACCCAGCAGATTGTCCCATTCCTGCGCTTTCATGGGCATGACGGCGTGCTCAAAGAGGGAGACTCGTTGTGGGACAGCCTGCGTAATGAATAGCCACGAAAACTACTGGGTTTAAATGATCGGTTATGCCGAAATTCGCCAAGGTGGGTTCTTGCGTTTGTCGCCAGCCCAAAACAGGCAAAGCATATTGCCAGAAGGGTCCGCCAATCGTGCTTCCCGCCACAGCCAAGGCTCGTCCGTAGGATGCTGGATAAACTCGAATCCTGCGGCAGCAAGTTGCGCTACCCGAGCATCCAAATCTGAGCACTCGAAGTACACCACGACCCCAGTGTGACCGGCCAGCTCATTCACAGAATGCAACGAAAACGTGGCCTCACCTTGAGGGCACTCAAAGCGGGCATAGCGCGGTGGAGAATGAACGATGAGCGTAAAGCCCATGCCACTGTAAAACGCAACCGAGCGATCCAAATCAATCGTTGGGAGAGTCACTTGGTTGAGGTTCACAGGGTTCTCTGACCGAAAGCAATCATCTGCACCAAGCCGGCCCAGGACACGAGAATGGCCTGGTTGAGCCATCCAATTTCATGGGCGATAAGCGTGCACATTCGGCACCGTGATCAAGCGGATCGAGCCCGGCGCGCGGCCCCCACGACAATGCGCTCCGTCGTGACAACCGCGCGTTTGTGGGCGCCTCGCCCCACTTCGCCTGCGTCGTCGGATGCCATCACTTCGAACACGAACAACTTACCCTCTTGGCCGGTCAAGGTGGCGGTAGCAATCACGGTTGCGCCTAAAGGAGTGGGTGCGCGATGCACCACATCCACAGTCACCCCGACCGAGAGCTCGCCGGGCCACAATTGAGGCTGCAGCACACGCGCTGCGGCAACCTCCGTCAGCGCTACCATCCTGGCGGTAACGAACACCGGAGGAAACGGGTCGTCGCTGATCTGCAGCGCGCTTGCCAAGTCATTTTCCTTGACGACAAGGTGCGCCGTGGCAGTCGCATTGATCTTGGGTTCGGACATGAGGGAAACGATACCAGTTGATGGCTGCCCTCGCCCGCTTCCCCGAGCGCACAGAGCCGCTTCGCGTTCCACCCTTCCCTTGCGT
>JBBQQV010000073.1:0-9815 GCA_038215505.1 Lysobacterales bacterium | reverse complement strand
GCCATCAGCACCATGAACCCGGCAACATGCAGGGCGAACGCAAACGCCAAGCCCGTGACCCGTCCCCAGTGGAACTTGTCTGGCGTGTCGTAGCGATTGTTGGTCGATTCCGTCATGCGCACCAGCAGTATTAATTAAGGCGAGGTCGGGATAGCACGCTTGCCATGACGGCAGGCGTATCAACGTATAAAACAGGAGGTCTAGCTTAACTCAAGCAACCCGAGCTGCACACGCCCGAGCAAACAAAAAATCTGTCATCTGCTGCTTTGAAGCAAGCCTTCATCTGCTTGCTTTTTTGTTTCGGGAAATTTCGCCGCTTCTTTGTACGCAGCGCTGGCGGCAGCCTTGTTATTCAACCCAAGTTCCGAGCGCGCGATGGTGAGCCAGGCTTCGCCTGGTTTCTTAAGACCCTTGGCCAGTGCGGCTTGTGCAGCGGCCTTGGACTCAGCAAACCGTTCTTCATTGGAAAGCACTCGCGCGAGATTGAGCCCCGCTTCGCCATCGCTCGCCAGCGGCGCGGCTTTCTGATAAGCCACAATCGCTTCATCGAACTTGTCGGTGAAATAGTAGGCTTGGGCCAGCGCGGTGTAGACCTCAGCGGACTCCTTCAACAGGCCCTTGGTCAGGCCCTCGTTGATCACACCGATGGCCTCGGCTTCCTTGCCGTCCATGTTGAGATACATGCTGTAGAGCTGACGATAGTCACGCTCTTCGGAGAACTGGCCCTTCGCACGCAATGCTTCCAGGGTGGCGCTGGCTTTGTCGAACTGTTCGCCTTGGGCGTAGATGGAAGCGAGATTCATCGCCGCGCGCTTGTCGTCTGGATTTCGCGCCAACAGGGACTCGGCGACGCGGGCCGCTTCTTCCGGCTTCTCTTGGTCGAAGTACGCAGCCATCAATAACTGTTGCCAGGAATCTTCTGGTTTGTCGCTGGTCTCGACGGCCTGCTTCAATGCATCGGCTGCCTCGGCAAAACGATCCAACCGATACAACGCGTTGCCCTTCAGTGCGAGATATTCCGGCTTCACCGACTTGGTCTCGCTCAGGAAGCGTTCCAGCAACGTCAGCGCCTCGGTATAGCGCTCTTCGCCCATCTCGATCTGCACCACCTGCAGCATCAATTGGTAGTGGGTGTCGTTACTCAGCGCATCGGCTGCAATGGCCTTCTCCAGGTACCCCAAAGCAGCCGCAAGGTCGTCGAGTTGCAAGGCGCCGTAGGCGGCGTTCTGGTAGCCAATTGCAACGTCGCTCGGTTTGGCTTTGGGGTCAGTGGCGAGAACCACAGAGGCGTCGATCAGCTCCTGGAATTTGTCCTCAGCGGAGAACTTGGCGAGCGCTTGAACTTGTTTGTTGTAACGCGCTTGGATCTTGGGAGCCCGGTCTTCGCGGGTGGCAAGCGGAAACAGCGGCTCAGGCTTCTCTTCTGCTGCCGGTCGGCGCGCGGCCTGCGCCGGCTCAAGCATGCTCGGCGCAATCAGCAAGGCGCTTGCGAGCAAGAGCAACATTTGTAGGAAACGGGTTGAAATTGTCATCTGATGTCCTTGCACAGCGGGGCGCGTGATCGCTGCCATTTGATTTGCGTCCGCTGGAAAGCCGGCCGGGGGCGGGAGTCTAGGGCTTTTTAGAGTGAATACTCAAGGGCGCTGATTGTCCCGAGTCGCTTGCAGTGCATCCGTCAGGCAGCGCAGCGTTTCCAAGTTGGTCTCGCCGTCAGGTCGGCAATGCACGTGTCGGCGGTCGGATTACAGCGTTGGAAACTCGGTGCGGGCGTACGCCACCCGTTCGGCGGGGTCTTTGGACAAGCTGCCGGACTTTTTCAGTTGTTCGACTTTGCGTAAACGATGCTCCAGACCGTTTCCATTGGCGATCTGGATTGCCAAGCCGGGTCTTGCATTAAGCTCCAGAATCATCGGCCCCTTGATGTGGTCGAGGACAAAATCAACGCCTACATAACCGAGCTCAGAAAGCTCATAGCAGCGGGAAGCCATGTCCAGCAGATCAGCCCACTTGGGAATCTCCAAGCCGACAATGCTGCGTTCGGTATCGGGATGCTCGTGAACGATCTCATTGCCCCAGACGCCGCGGCGAGTGAGACCGGTAGGGATGTCGATGCCGACGCCAATCGCGCCTTGATGCAGGTTTGCCTTGCCGTCTGACATGCGTGTTGGCAGTCGCACCATGGCCATCACCGGATAGCCGAGGAACACGATGATGCGTACGTCCGGCACACCTTTGTAGCTGACTTGATCAAATACCGGGTCGAACTGGACGCAGTATTCGACCAACAAGTGATCGGGGTGGCCGCCCAGAGAAAACAGTCCCGAGAGTGCGTTGGAAAGGTGGTGCTCGAATTCGCCGCGCCCCATCAAATGGCCATTGGAACGACGGTACCTGTCACCGCGGCGGCCCGAGATCACCAGGATGCCGTCACCGCCCGAGCCGTGCGCAGGCTTGACTACAAACTGCTCGTAGGGAGCCAGCTTGGCGTGCAGCTCGGCGATTTCATGCTCCTCGCGCACCAAGGCATACAGCTCAGGCACGGGTAAGCCCGCCTTGATCGCCAATTGCTTGGTGATCCACTTGTCGTCGACCCGCGGATAGAACTTGCGCTGGTTGTGCACAAGCACGTAGTCAGCGTTTCGCTGACCTATTCCGATCAGGCCGATCTTGCGCAAATTGCGGGCAATGGTGAAAGGATTGAGCATGCGAATCAGCGATCCACCGGGCGGCTTGTTTGCCCATCGTCGCTCGCTGCCGGGGTCGTTGCGGCTGCGGAAGCGCCGTCGGCCACGATCGGCACCGGTAGGCTGCTGCCCGCAGCCGCCTCGCGAGCCAACGCTCGAAAGCGGAACAACTCGGTCAAGCGATAACCCGAATATCGACCCAGCAACAAAATGAGCGCCAGCAGGATGAGCAACACCTCGGGGAATACAAACACGATGTGTTCCAGCCGATCCCAACTCATCACCACACTGGCAAGCGCTGCCACCAGCAACGTACCGACGCCTTCTTTGATGGCGTGGCCGGCACCGCGTTCTTCCCAAGCAATCGACATGCGCTCGATGGTCATCGCCATGATGACCATGGGAAACAGCGCTACCGATAGCCCAACTTCAATATTGAGCTGATTGGACAATACCGATACCAGCGCCATCAGCAGCACCACGATGGTCAGCACCGCGGCCAATCGCGGCACCAGCAGCAGGCGCAACCGCTCGAGATAAAAGCGAACCAGCAAGCCCGCCCCGACAACCAGAGCGAACAGGGCGATGCCGGCGACCACGCCGGTGTCCCGAAACGCCAACGCCACCAGCACTGGCATGAAGGTTCCGTACGTCTTGACGCCAACCAGATTGCGCAGCAACAGCATCATGAAAGCGCCGATTGGCACCATCAGTAGCACCCGGTAGACCTGCTGGCTTTGCAGCGGCAGACTGAGCAACGAATAGCGCACCAGATTGGCGTCCTGGACTTCCAGTCGGCGTTCCGCGATGGCCATGGCATCGGCCAGATTCCGACTGACGGAAAAGGTGACGGTCGCCCGTGGAGTTTCGTCAACGACAATTGAGGGCGAACGGCTGGCGGTCCACAAGAACAGATTTTCAGGCCAGCCCTCGGCCGCCGTACGCAGATCAATCGTTAGCCACTCGGTACCGTTGTGCACCTGCAACCACGGCAGCAACTCGGCTTGGCCCTGAGTCTCGCCTAGTTCAAAACCATGCACCACGTGAGCTGGAATATTGCGAGTGGCCAGCAAAGCAGCGATGAACTGCGCCCGGTCCTCCGCGGTTGGCAAGGTCTCTTGCAGCAGAGCTACTTCTTCTCCGACAGGCTTGGCATTGAATTGCCGCACCAGTTCGCGGGCGAAAGTGCCGATATCCGCCGAGCCAGAACGCACCTCTTCCAACAGCACCTGCGCCGCACTTGCGTACGGTTCTTCCAGCACAGGCGGCTCTCCCACCTTGGCTTTCTCTGCAAATGTGGGTGCCCCGGTGCTGCGAACCACGGTAGCTCGGTAGTAGAGGGCCTGCACGCCCGTGGCGCGACGAATCGCCCATTGAACTTCTCGGTTGCCGCGCCGGGTCTCCTCCAGCCTCGAGTAGTTGCGGGCAACGAAGCGTTCGTCGAGAAGCGAGAAACCGGGCGTCGCCGTCGCCGAAGGCAACTGCAGAGTGACCGTGTTGGGTCCACGGCGGGGCTGGTACTCGACCCGCGCCTGCACTGTCCAAACGTCGACCTCGGACACTGCTTCCAGCGGGAATTGCAGCACTTTCCATTTGTAAAAAATGGCCGACGCGCCACCCAAAGCGAGCAGCAAAGCGAGCACGACAAGATGGGTTTTCTTCATAGACGGCGGCGTTTCCGCGGCTCCCCTTCCGCGCGCGACGAAACGTCGCGAATGGTCAAAGTATAGCGATTCGTCGTTGCGCACAGTGGCCACAGAAGAGCGCGGTTGAGACGCGCTGACAACGGCCACGATGAGAGAGGAACAACACGAGCACAGCGATCAACACCCTCGCCCAATCGGCGAGTCAGCGCCGATTGGGCGACGCCTGCGGCGGAATTTATACGTCGAGGTTGGCGACTTTGAGCGCGTTGTTCTCGATGAACTCCCGGCGGGGTTCAACCACATCGCCCATCAGGGTCGAGAAGATCTCATCGGCCGCAACCGCATCTTCGATTCGCACCTTCAGCATGCGGCGGGTCTCCGGATTGACCGTCGTTTCCCACAATTGCTCTGGATTCATTTCGCCCAAGCCTTTGAAGCGCTGAATGGTGCGTCCTCGTTTGGCCTCCTCCATCAGCCAGGCGTGGGCCTGCTCGAAGCGACCGACGGTTTGACTACGGCCTCCACGCTCGATGCGGGCACCGGGCTGGATCAGGTCGGCAATACGTGTGGCCGCTTCTTGAATCGGTCGCCACTCGCTGGCCGCAAACAAGGTGGCGGGCAATGTCTGATTGGAAGTCAGACCGTGATGCTGACGCTCGATGACCAGCCCGCCGGGATTCTCCTCGCTGCTGGCTTGCGCATGCACGCGGTAGCGCGGCGCGCCCAATCCGGCGGCGCGAAGCTTCTGCTCCAGCCGCGCCACCCACGGCGAAAGCGCGTCGATGTCGTTGAATTGGGCCGGCGTCAGCGGCGGCAGGTCGATCAGTGCCTCCAGTACGCGGGTATCGAAGCGATGGCCCAAGCGGCGTACGGCGTCTCCGGCCGCACTGAACTCGTTCATCAGCGCTTCGAGCGCGGGACCACTGATTGGTGGAGTCTCAGGCGCGTAGTGAAGCGCTGCACCATCCACCGCATGATTGATCAAGTATGCGCTAAGTGCTTGATCGTCCTTGATATATTGCTCATTCTTGCCCTGTTTTATCTTGTACAGAGGGGGCAGACCAATGTAGATGTGGCCGCGCTCGATGAGCTCTGGCATCTGCCGGTAAAAAAACGTCAACAACAAGGTGCGGATATGTGAACCGTCGACGTCGGCGTCGGTCATGATGATGATGCGGTGGTAGCGCAGCTTGTCCGGGTTGTACTCATCTTTGCCTATGCCACAGCCAAGCGCCGTGATCAAGGTACCCACTTCTGCAGACGCCAACATGCGGTCGAAGCGAGCGCGCTCGACGTTCAAGATCTTGCCCTTCAACGGCAGGATGGCTTGGGTCTTGCGGTTGCGCCCTTGCTTGGCTGAGCCGCCGGCCGAGTCACCCTCGACAATGAACAGCTCGGACAGCGCAGGATCCTTTTCTTGGCAATCAGCCAACTTGCCGGGTAGTCCGGCGATATCCAAGGCTCCTTTGCGACGCGTCATCTCACGCGCTTTGCGCGCGGCTTCGCGCGCGCGCGCTGCATCGACCACCTTGCCGGTGATGGCACGCGCCTCCACGGGATGCTCCTGCAGAAACTCTTCGAGCTTGCGGCTAACGATGCTCTCCACCGCTGGCTTGACTTCCGAGCTGACCAGCTTCTCTTTGGTCTGCGAGGAGAAGCTCGGATCAGGCACCTTGACCGAAAGCACAGCAATCATGCCCTCGCGCATGTCGTCGCCAGCCATCGTCACTTTTGCCTGCTTGAGCAAGCCCGATTTCTCGATATAGCCACCCAGGGTGCGAGTCAGTGCCGCCCGAAATCCAGCGAGATGGGTGCCACCGTCTTTTTGTGGGATGTTGTTGGTGAAACAAAACATTGTTTCCTGGTAAGAATCTGTCCATTGCAAGGCGACGTCAACGCTGATTCCGTTCGGTTCTTGACCCTGCAACGAGATCACCGAGGCATGCAGAGGAGTTTTCAGCGCCGCCAAATGCTCGACAAACGAACCAATACCGCCCTCGTAAGCGAACAAGTCGGTTTTGCCTTCACCGCGCTCATCCACCAGCTCGATGCGCACGCCGGAGTTTAGAAAACTCAGTTCCCGAAGGCGCTTGGCTAGGATGTCGTAGTGAAACTCGGTGTCGGTGAAGATCGCGACCGCTGGTCGAAACAGAATCCGGCTACCGCGCTTGCTGGAGGGAGCGACCACGCGCAAGGGATACACCGGCTCACCCAGAGCGTATTCCTGCTCGTGGTGAAAGCCATCGCGCCAGATATCCAAACGCAGGTGTTCGGAAAGTGCATTGACGACCGACACGCCGACACCATGCAAGCCACCCGAGACTTTGTAGCTGTTGTCGTCAAACTTTCCGCCGGCATGCAGCACGGTCATGATGACTTCGGCCGCCGAGCGCCCCTCTTCTTTGTGAATATCCACCGGGATACCACGGCCGTTATCAGTCACGCTGACCGAGCCATCGATGTGGATGACGACGTGAATCTGGTCGCAGTAGCCGGCTAGGGCTTCATCGACCGCGTTGTCAACAACCTCGAAAACCATGTGATGCAGACCGGTACCGTCGTGTACATCGCCGATGTACATGCCGGGGCGTTTGCGGACCGCGTCGAGTCCACGCAGGACGGTGATTCGGCTGGAGTCGTACAGCGGCGCTTCGTCTTGCGTATCAGTCATGAACAAAGTGGCCTGAAGCGATCGTCAGACGACCGCAGAGTAGATGGAGGGAGTAAACGCGATTATACCGCTCGACGGATGCAGCCCTGTTCCACGTGGAACGTGGTGACGGCATCGGGGTGTTCAGCAAGGCCCGTAGGCGCAGATGTTCCCGTGATCCACACCTGTGCTCCGCATTCTGCCACCGCGGTAATCGCATGACGTTGGTGCGCCTGATCCAACTCCGAGCCGAGGTCGTCAAGTGCGATGATCGGCCAGTGCCCACATGTCCCGGCAAAATGATCCGCTTGCGCGACAACACAGATTAGCGCGGTCAGTTTTTCTTGCCCGCGGGAGAACGAGTCACGCTGCGGGAGTTCCGGATAGGTCAACTCCCAGTTACATCGATGCGGACCGACACGGGTGTGGCCGGTCACCATATCCCGATCACGGGATTGCGCCAACACCTGACCCAACGACTCCCTGTCACTTCGCCATCCGGCCAAGTACGTGAATTCCGGTGCGCCAGCTTCGGGCATCAGCTTCGCTGCTGCTGCGCGGAAATAGGGAACAAGGCTCGCTGAGTATTTTTGTCGCAGCATGTGCAATTGCTCACCTGAATCGGCGATTTCCGCGTCCCAGGCATCTAACGCTTTGCGACCTTGCCCCGACTTCAGTAGAGCGTTGCGTTGTTTGAGAGCGCGTTGGAAACGACGCCAAACGTCGGTGAACGTCGGTTCCACGTGAAACAAACCCCAATCGAGGAACCGTCGACGCTGTTCAGACGGCCCGGCAATCAGGGCATGCGACCCAGGCTCAAAACAGACAACCGGGCAAAAGCGCAGCAGTTCGCCCAAGGTCGCCACTGAGTCACCATCAACACGCGCTTGCCAACTCCGCGTGCTGCAGGCCAATCCCAAGCGATGCCTTACGGTGTCGGCTGCTGACTGGACTTCCGCAAAGATGGAGAAGTCAGAGGCACCTCGCCGAATCAACACCTCCCGCGAAGGCGAACGAAACGACTTACCGTAGGCAAGCACGTGCAGGGACTCAAGCACACTGGTCTTGCCTGAGCCATTGGGACCAACCAGCAGGTTGATTGCCGGGCCAGGTTCTATCTCGACCGACTCGATGATCCGTAAACGCTCGACCCGCAGTCGCTTAACACGCACCCTGGGTCTCGCTTGCCGGTTAGAGGCGCAATGGCATCACCACGTTGCGGCAGCGCTCATCGGCAGATTCGCGTACCAACGCTGATGAGTTGGAATCACGCAGTTGGATAACGATGCTTTCACCGCGCAGCGAGGACAGTGCCTCCAGCAGGTAGGTAACATTGAAGCCGATCCCCAGTCCCTGCACCGAAGTTTGCGCCTCGACTTCCTCGACCGCCTCCTCGTTCTCAGGATTGTGCGCAACGATGCGCAACTGCCCGGGTTCCACTTCCAATTTGACACCACGGAACTTCTCGTTTGACAGGATCGCCGCACGCTGCAAGGCAGCGCGCAACACCTCTCGATCTACCGTGACCAACTTGTCCGCGCCGATCGGGATTACCGCTTCGTAATCTGGAAACTTGCCGTCAATAAGTTTGGAGGTAAATGTAAGATCGCTGCGCCGTACTCGCACATGACTGCGGCCGATCTCCAGCTCCACCTCAGTCTCGCCGCCTTCCAGCAAGCGATGCAACTCCAGCACGCCCTTGCGCGGCAGGATGATCTGCTTACGTGTCTGCGCCGCACCAGGCAAGGTCGTTTCGCAAAGCGCTAGCCGGTGGCCGTCGGTAGCCACGCAGCGCAGGCTGTTCTCACGCAGATCAAACAACAGACCGTTCAAGTAGAAGCGCACGTCCTGCTGCGCCATCGCAAACGCGGTGCGTTCAATCAACTCCTTCAAAACGCCTTCACCCACCCGCACTCGCTCAACCAGTTCCACGTCTTCGATCGAAGGAAACTCGTTCGCCGGCAAGGTAGCCAAAGTAAACCGGCTGCGTCCGGCACTGACCACTACCTTGTCAGTACTGCCCACCAACTGCACCCGGCTGCCGTCAGGTAGCGCTCGGACAATGTCAAACAGTTTGCGCGCGGGCACGGTAATTTCGCCATTGAGGCTGTCTTCAACCGCAGCGCTTGCAACCATCTCAACTTCGAGGTCGGTGCCCGTCAGTGACAGTCGCCCGTCAGCAACCACCACCAGCAGGTTCGCCAGTACCGGCAAAGTCTGCCGTCGTTCCACCACATTGACGACGTGCTGCAGCGGTCGCAGCAGGGCTTCTCGTTGCAGGCTGAATCGCATCCCGGGTCCCCGTTGGCAGGCTCGAAGCTAGCTTCAAGCAGTTAGTAAATATCAAAAGATGGTGGTGGTGGTGTCGCGGTAAATCCGGGAAAACCCGGCAAAGCAATTGAATTAAAAGACTAATTTAGAGCGGAAACGTTGTTGGCGAGTTTCTGCTCAGCAGTGTACTTCTTGTGGATAACTCGCGCCGTCACGGGCTGTCATCAGCTTATCCACAGGATTTCCACATTGAGGCTTTGATCGAGCTGTTTCCCTGCATCAATTGCCCTATTCGGTAAGTTTGCGAACCAACTTGTCCCAGTCTTCCCGCAGCTTTCCGTCGGTTTCCATCAGCAGACGCATTTGACGGCACGCGTGCAACACCGTGGTGTGGTCACGACCACCAAAAGCATCACCGATCTTTGGAAGAGAGAGATCAGTAAGGTCACGCGCGAGATACATTGCTATCTGCCGAGGATAGACGATGTTCTGGGATCGTTTGCTGCCAATCAGGTCATTGTGGGCAATCCCATAGAAGCGACACACCTCGCGCTGAATAGAAGC